>JANLRG010000181.1:0-28985 GCA_031361545.1 Bacteroidota bacterium | reverse complement strand
TAAAAATCACGAAAATTGTGTTGAGCCTTCGTTGGTCAATTTATCTGACTTTTTAATTTGTCCAATTCTTCCAGTTAAATTTACGGGCTTCATTAATGAAAAGTATTTAAATGTTGGTTGTGATAGAATAATTGCTTTTCGACAATTACTTATTTGATTTTTATTATTGACCAATAATTGAAACTTTAATTGGAAGAGATCATTTTTTTTATGATCTCGATTTGTCGAATTCATTTCATATTTATTATCATGATAAAAAAAAGAATAGTCGTTCTCTTTGGAATGGCTTTAATCTATATAAATTCAAGTGCTCAGGTATTAATTTCAGGAACTGTTTTAGAAAAAGAATCTAAATCATCAACTATTCCATTGGCAGTCGTTAGAGTTTTAGGTACAAATCAAATTACAATTGCTGACACTTCAGGTAAATTTTCCGTGGAGGTTATTGCTGAATGGCCTCAGCAATTAATTATATCAAGTGTTGGTTTCAGTTCAGATACTTTAACGATTAAGGATTCAAATGTTCTGAGAGTTTTTTTAAAAAAATCTATTCAGTTGAAAGAGGTAGAAATTATTGGGAAAAAAGAATCACTGGGAATTTCAACAATTCAAACCATCAACACTGAAAAAATTACCGAAGTTGAATTACTAAAGGCTGCTTGTTGTAATCTGTCGGAAGCATTTGAAACCAATCCTGTAATTAGTGTCGCTTACAAAGATGCTGTGACAGGAGCGAAAGAAATTCAATTATTGGGATTGTCTGGTATATATTCGCAATTGCTCACAGAAAATATCCCAAACATGCAAGGCATCGCAGGAATTTTTGGGCTCACATTTATTCCGGGCCCGTGGATGGAATCCATTCAATTAACAAAAGGTAGTGGATCTGTGCTAAATGGCTACGAATCTACTACTGGTTTGATCAATGTTGAATTTAAAAAACCATTGGAAAAGACAACGCCTAGGTTTTATTTAAATGTCTTTGAAGATGAACATCAGTCAACAGAGGTCAATAGTTTTTATAAGTTGAAAGTGAAAGAGAATGTGAGCACAATGCTCTTGGTTCATGGTCGTTATATGCATCAAACGGAGGATAATAATTTGGATGGCTTTTCAGATATTCCTGCCAATAAACAAATCAACCTATACAACAGATGGCAGATTGATTTGAATAAGCGATTAGAAATGCAAATAGGTTTGAAGTATTTAATTGATCAGACAGTTGGCGGAGAAATAAATCATACAATAGATGATTTACACAACCGACAATTATATAAGACAAAAGTAGAAACCAAGCGAGCAGAATTATATAGCAAATTTGGAATAGTTTATCCTAGTCGGAGACAAATGAGTATTGGAAATATTTTCCAAATGACATATCATGATATGAATTCTTATTTTGGTTTAAAAAAATATGATGCTAGAGAGAAAACTCTTTCTTATCAAGGTATTTTTCAGAACTATCTTTTATTATTAAATCATGAATATAAAATAGGTGTAAGTTATCGTTACAATGAGGTGAATCAATCTTACAATTCTATTCCATCATTATTAGTTGAAAATATACCTGGTGTCTTTTTAGAGTACACTTACAGCCATAAAGATAAATTTAAATTGATTGCTGGTGTGCGTGATGATTATCATTTTGAAGATGGTTGGATTGTCATTCCAAGGTTACATGTCAAATATAATTTCAGTGAAAATTCTATCATTAGAGCTAGTGCTGGATCAAGTTATCGACGTCCGTATATTTATGCAGACCATATTTCAACATTTGCGACTTCAAGAGATTTAATTGTTGATGAAAAAATTAACGCAGAGAGAGCATTGAACTATGGTTTAAATTTTACGCAAAAAGTTGTTTATCGTAGTCGGGCAATGTCTCTGAATATTGATTTATACCGTACTGAATTTTCAGAGCAACTAATTGCAGACATGTACAGCGATCGTTCTTCAATTCATTTTTATAATCTGAAAGGGAAATCGTTTAGCAATAGTTTCCAAATTACTTATAATATAGAAATACGAAAAGGATTCGATCTTCGTTTGGCTTATAAAATGGATGATGTGAAAACAACTTATAATGGGCAACTTTCTGAAGTTCCATTAGTCACTAAGGAAAGAGCGTTGATGAATATGGCCTATGATTTTAAAAGGAGACATTTGAAATTTGATTACACAGTAGTCTGGGAGGGTAGAAGGCGTTTGCAAAATATTCCCAATGAGAATGGAGTCGTCACAAAATATTCGCCCAATTTTTTTGTGATGAATATTCAGATTACAAAAGAATTCAAAAAGATTTCTTTTTATGGTGGAGCAGAAAATTTTCTGAACTTCAGACAGCTCGACCCAATAATAAGTGCATCTGAACCATTCTCGTCTAACTTTGATGCAACGAATGTTTGGGGTCCAATTTCTGGAAGAAGAATATATCTCGGATTAAGATTCAGTATCAAATAAAAAATAAAATTCTTAGTTAAATATTAAATTAGATAAAAATTAAAATTCAAAACCATGAAAGCAATAAGTATTATTTTATTTTCGCTACTGTTGAATGTGGCTTATGGTCAACAAGACACAGTTCGAATCCATACGTCGTCTGTATGTGAAACATGTAAAGAGACAATTGAACATGACCTCTCATTCGTAAAAGGAATTATAAGTTCTGAATTGACTGTTGAGAATCATATTGTTCAAGTGATCTTTGATCCTTCTAAAATTACAGTTGAATCAATCAAGAAAGAGATCACCAATATTGGTTACGATGCCGATAGTTTGAAAGCAAATCCGAAAGCTTTTCGTAAGCTTCCTGAATGTTGTAAGAAACCTCATAACGAATAATGTATTCATTCGAATTGTTGGTTTCAGTACTTAGTAAGTTCTAAAACTATCTTTGTTGATAGACTTTTTTCCCGTCAATAAAAGTTGCAATAACTTTTGTTGATGGGATTTTGCTTTCATCCATTTTCATTAAATCATTGTCAAGGATAACGAAGTCGGCAAATTTTCCTTCTTCTAATGAACCTTTTTCTTCTTCTTGAAAATTTGAAAACGCTGCCCAAATAGTCATTGCGCGAAGAGCATCTTTTCTTTTTGTCTTTTCTTCAATTTGAAATCCCTCTGTAGGCAAGCCTGCGAGATCTCTCCTGTAAACAGCAGCATAAAATGTTTTAATTGGACTAATATCTTCAACAGGAAAATCTGTTCCAAAAACTATCATTCCATTGCTGTCGTCTCTTAAAGATTTGTAGGCATACGCGTCGGGCATTCTTTCACTTCCTAAACGCTCTTCCGCCCAATACATATCGCTAGTAGCGTGTGTTGGTTGAACAGAAGGGATGATATTATTATTTCCAAATTTTTGGCGATCCTTGGGATCTACCACTTGGCAATGTTCAATTCTCCATCTTCTATTATTTTCACCCGACAAATGTGATTTGTAAAGATCAAGAATTACTTTGTTTGCTGAGTCACCTATTGCGTGTGTACACAATTGAAAACCGTTTTCAAAAGCTTCATTTGCAATTTCATTAAAATATTCAGAGGTGTGCAACATGTAACCATAATGGTTTTTCTGATCGGCATATTCTTTTTTTAAACAAGCTCCTCTTGAACCAAGCGCACCATCAGCATAAACTTTAATTGCACGAACTTCTAAAAAATCATTTTTGTAGGGGCCATGTTCAATGAAATGTTTTATTGTTGATGGCTCGTCTGACATCATAGCATACACTCTCATTCTCATTCGCCCTTCTTTTTGCAATTTATGAATAGTGAAAATACTGTCCTTCCCTAATCCTGCGTCATCAACTGTTGTCAATCCAACGGCAAAACAATTTTCTTGTCCTTTTAAAAGTGACTCTTCAATTAACTCATTTGAAAAAGCAGGGATTTTATTTTTTACTAGGTCAACAGCATTGTCAATTAGTAATCCAGTTAATTTTCCATCCTTCAATATAATTTCTCCACCATTAATTTTAGTGGATGAATTGATATTGGCTAATTTAAGTGCAGCAGAATTACATAGTGCAGCGTGCCCATCAATACGCATGAGAAAAACTGGTTTTGTTGGGAATAGACTATCCAGTTTTTCATTGGAAGGAAACTCTTTCTGCGTCCAGTCATTTTGATCCCATCCTCTTCCTAAGGTCCATTTAAATTTATTATTTTTTGAGAAATCAATCGTTCGTTGAATAACTTCTTCAAATGAAGTAGTTCTATATAAATCGCATTTCAATAAATCTGTTGAGTAACCATAAAAATGGCAATGACCATCAATAAATCCTGGGTAAACAAATTTACCTTTTAAGTCAACAGACTCGCTAGTCACAAACTCGTGTAAAATATCTTCAGCAGATCCAAGTCCAACAATTTTTCCTTTGTTCACAGCAAATGCTTCAACAATGGAAAAGCCATTATCAACTGTGTACACTTTCCCATTGAAAAATATTGTGTCGGCATGCCGTTGAATATGACATGAAAACAGTGTAAATCCAAGAATGATGATTAAAAGAAGTGATGATAATTTTTTCATAGATGAATTTAGTTCAACTTGCAAAGTAAATAATTATATTCGTATAATAAATCTTGATTATGGCATCAGCAGAATTAGAGGAATTAAAATATCCTATCGGAAAGTTTACTTCAGCTACGGAGTTTACTAATAAATTAAAGCAGGAATGTTTGAACAATTTAGAACAATTGCCTGATTTAGTTGGTTTAGAATATATCAAGTTGAAAAGCTCAAATAAATTAGATACTCTCTATCGGCCTGAAGGTTGGACAGGTCGTCAAGTCATTCATCATTTATCCGACAGTCATATTAATGCTTTGATCAGAATAAAACTAGCACTCACAGAACCTCATCCAACGATTAAACCATATATTGAATCTGAATGGGCAAAGCTAAAAGATGCCACTGAGATGGATCCGATGATATCGATAAATCTGCTAGTAGGCATTCATGCTAAGTTATTGTATTTGTACAAATCAATGAGTGAAAGTGAATTTAATTTGACTTATTTTCATCCTGAAAGTAAGCGGGATTATAAACTTTCTACCATGTTAGAGATATATTCATGGCATGGAAAGCATCACTTAGAACATTTAAGAATTATTAACAAATCATCCTAAAAGAGAAAATTATATTTGTACACTTCATTTGGTGAAAGATTGAAAGCGTTAATAAGTTGGTTTATTCGAACCATTAAATTTTATCACAATATCAATTTTCAAAATGTCAAATTCTGAAGAAGAAAACCCTTCTGATGTTCCAATTTCAGCAAAGATTGTTATTCTAGCAATTATCATTATCGTCGTTTTTGCTTTGGAATGGTTTATTGGAAAACTTTGGTAAGTTGAATGTAGTATGTACTTCTCAAGTTCATAAAAAATTAGAAAAAATCATGATTAGTTCAAGAATAGCCTGAGTTTTTTACCGTTATTGAGAGTGTAATATCAAATAATCTTATCCACTCTTACCACGAACTAAAAGTGAATGGAAGAGATAAAAGCAAGAAAAAAAACATGTTTACTCCAATCAAAGAATGGATTGTTAAGAAGAAAAAAATAGCAATCATTTTTATAATAGTAGGTGGTTCATTCCTTTCATATAGTTTTGTGAATGATTATTATTTTGAAGTCGGGAAGAACCTTGACATTTTTACAACACTTTTTAGAGATGTAAATATTTATTATGTCGATAGTCTACAGCCTGGAGAGCTAATGAAAAAAGGTGTAGATGCTATGCTCCAAACACTCGATCCATATACAGTTTACATTCCTGAGAGTGAAATCGAAGATTACAAAATGACTCACATTTCAGCAGAGTATGGCGGAATAGGCGCATTGGTGCATCAGCGAAATGGTGACATAGAAATCAGTGAGGTGTACGAAGGTTTCCCTGCACAGAAAAATGATATTAGGGTTGGAGATAAAATTATTTCTGTAAATGGAAATACTTCTAGCAGTAGAACAGTGGACAATATCACAGAGTATATGAAAGGTCAGAAAGGAACTTCACTGAGAATTGTTTTGAAACGTGAAGGCGTTAGTCAGCCAATAGAAAAAACGATTATTAGAGATGAAATTAAATTCAAAAACGTTCCTTATTTTGGAATGGTAGGCGAGAATACTGGTTATATTAAACTAACACAATTTCTTGAGAATTCTGGTGCTGAAGTAAGAGAGGCTCTTGTGACCTTAAAACAAAATCCAAACATGAAAAATCTAATTCTCGATTTGCGTGGAAATGGAGGTGGCTTGTTGAGAGAGGCTGTTGACATTGTTAACTTATTCGTTGACAAAAATCAAAAAGTTGTTTCACAAAAAGGAAAAGTGAAAGAGATGAACATTGATTACTTTGCCTCTAAATCTGCGGTTGATACTGAAATTCCATTAGTAGTTTTAGTAGATCGTGGTTCTGCATCTGCATCAGAAATAGTAACGGGTTCAATTCAAGAATTAGATCGAGGCATAATCATAGGACAAAGATCTTTTGGTAAAGGGTTAGTGCAACAAACTTATCCGCTCTCCTATAATACACTACTAAAAGTTACTATTGCGAAGTATTATACACCAAGTGGAAGATGTATTCAAGCGCTGGATTACACACACCGAAATAACGATGGAAGTGTTTCAAAAGTTTCCGACTCTCTCATCACAGAATTCAAAACTAAGGGCGGTCGTTCTGTGTTTGATGGAAGTGGAATTTTTCCTGACATTTATACTGATCCTAACTATTACAGTAACCTTGCAATTTCTTTATTTTCTAATTTTCTCATTTATGATTATGCGAATAAATTTGCACGTGAACATGCTTCGATTGCACCTGCAAAAGAATATACTATGAGTAATGCAGAGTACCAAGACTTTATAAATTTTCTTTCCGGAAAAAAATATGACTACACAGATCGCACAGAGCGTAGATTAGAAGATTTGAAAAAAACTGCTCAAAAGGATAGTCACTATGATGCTTTAAAACAGGAATTTATAGCCTTAGAAAATAAAATGAAAGATTATAAAGCCAATGATTTAATGAATCATCATGATGAAATAAAAGAAGTCTTAGAGGGAGAAATTGCAGCAAGATATTATTATCAAAAAGGACGTCTCGAGGCAGGTTTTAAACATGATATAGAAGTAAAAAAAGCGATTGAAGTTTTTGGTAATCCAACTTTATATGGTTCAATTTTGAGAGGCGATGGTGTTTACAAAGTTATTGGAAAACCAGGAAGTGAAGTTCAAGCCAAAGCAAACAGTGAGCGTGAATTGGATGAAGATGAAAAAAACTAAATGAAAGAAGAAACTCCCATAAAAAGTGGGAGTTTTTTTTTGACTACTACTTTCTCAAATCTCTATTAATGGGTTTAAATGTCAAATTATTTTAGCTTGATTTTTCATTCCTAAAAACGTACGTTTGTTCTCCAAAAAATTAGTCTTATGGGACGTGCATTTGAAAAGCGGAAACATAAAATGTTTGCGCGTTATGATAAAATGGCTAAAGCTTTTACTAAGATTGGCCGTGAAATAGCCATCGCCGTAAGAGATGGAGGTCCAGAGCCAGAATATAATCCCAGGTTAAGAGCTGCTATTCAAAATGCGAAAGCATTGAACATGCCTAAAGATAGAATAGATGGTGCTATTAAAAGAGCCTCTACAAAAGAGGAAGGTAATTTTGAAGAATCAGTGTACGAAGGCTACGGTCCTTATGGTGTTGCTGTCTTGGTAGAGACTGCGACAGATAATACTACACGTACTGTGGCAAACATGCGTATGTATTTTAATCGTGGAGATGGTACGTTGGGAAAAACAGGTTCTTTGGATTTTGTATTTCAAAGGAAAGGTGTTTTTCGAATTCCTATAGATCAAAAAATAAATCCAGAGGAATTAGAATTAGAATTAATTGATTTTGGATTGGATAGTTTGGAAGTTGACGAAGGCGAAATAATTATTTATACAGCCTTTGAGGATTTCGGAAAAATGGCGAAGGAATTGTTTGATAAAAATATTCCGGTTAAAAAATCTGCTCTGGAGAGAATTCCTACTTCTGTAGTTCATTTGAATGAAGAACAAACGGATGAAATTTTGGCATTGATTGATCGGTTCGAAGAGGACGATGATGTACAAGCTGTATTTCATAATCTAGGATAGAAAGTAATTCAAATAAAAAAGGCTCGTTCAATTATTTTGATCGAGCCTTTTTTATTTGCAAATTTCCTTAACGCATCAGCACCATTTTACCCCAACCTTTTTTGAAATATTGATCTGCTTCTGTGTCTCTATGTTCGATGGAAGAACCATTGATCTCTGTAATTACTCGATACAGATAAAGTCCATTCGCTAACTGATCTCCAAATTCATCTTTTCCATCCCATGCATAGTCAGTAATATTCCTTCCAATATGAATGTTCCCCAATTCATTCAGCATTATTTCTCTTACAATTCGTCCAGTGACTGTCATGATTTGGACTTTCATGTTTGTCGGAGTTACATTTCCAGTTAATGTAAATACAAAGCGAGTAGAGGTAGAGAACGGATTCGGATAATTTAAAACTTCAGTGATAGTTGATTTATTGATTACCTCAAATTGAATTTTATAATTGTATTTTCCAGATTCATTATTACTTATGTCAGTGGCTTCCACTTCAAGAGTGTAAATTCCATCTGTTGTCAAGATTGGGCTCCAATTTATTTTACAACTATTTTTTGGTAAGACAGCTGGAGTGAAATGTAAGAAGTCTCCATAATTTGCAACAGTAAATGATAGTGGGATATTTACATTAGACCCTGGAGTTTTCAAATACACTTTAAATTTGTCTGTAGAATTAAGAGCTAAATATTTATTCTCATCATGTAATTGAATTGTAATGTCGGGTTTTCCGCTTATGATATCACCATTTAAAATGTGAACGCCATCAAACGTAACATCAAGAATCGGATTAATGTTATCTCTTTCAATTTTGAATTTGATTTCAGCCAGATTGTTAAAGTGATATTTCTCATCTTGATGTTTTGCGCCATATGGATTAGCTTCAACCCAAAGGCTGTTGATACCCGACATTCCAAATGTTGTATCGATTTTTACACTTGCAATTAAATCACGATTAGATCGCAATGAATCTAATTTGTATTCCAAAATATCATGTCGAATTCTGTTTTTATCATAGAGATAAAATTTCACATCCAAACTATCCATAGAAATGTTGCTCAAGTTTTCAATTCCTATTGACATTCTCAAAGTGTCCCCTTCATAGAGAGGATTGTTATAGAATTGATAATGGTAATTTGGATTAATGGCACACTCTGGAACTTCTGTATGATAAACTCTCCAGTATGTCATTTGAGCCGGAGTCTTTAATGAATCATCTTCTGTGTAAGTCTCCAACCGAATGAAAGGGTAAGCCGTTGCAGAAATCCAATTCAACGTAGTGTCTTTTCCTGGCGCATATTGAATACCTGATTTTAGTAAGTCCCAAAGGTTAGTCGCTGTGTTTAATCCATACACACTTACAGAAATTGAATCTCTCAATGGTTGTGCTTCAGCAGGACGTTGATTCCAATGCAAGCTTTCCCAGTTGCTCGATGGCCCTAATGTAGTACTTGTAATTGTACCTCGATTCCAATGAGAACTTAATAAAGTATTAAGCGTAACCGTATCAGTTGAATTTCCTGAATGTGTTTCTACTCGACTAGCAAGATTTCCTTTCTGAACGAAATATGCATAAGGGGTATTGTCACCCAAGTTTCCAGTGTTGAAACCTACTGTAGTGAGTGATGAATAAAATAGTGGATCAACTGTTGAATACGGCGCAGTGAACCAAGAATACATTATGATATAATTTTTATTCGGAACAGAGTTAATCATATTCTGAAGTCCGGTCATTTGTGCTGGAGAATTATATCTAAAAATAAAATAATTTTCTGGCCTAGTACGATTACATCCAGGAATAGAACCACGAGGATTGTTTCCGCATGTCGGGCCAGAAGTATCTCTAACAAAAATATTCGCCTGATTAAAATTATAATCGCACGTTGACCAAGGCTCTAATGAAATTGAATCGAGAACAGCCACCATTACAGCGGGAGTAGTTTGGCAACCGTCATATTCTTTTGGCGAATTATTAAAGTAATATCCAACTTCCTTAAATGTGCTGGCATTCGGCGAACCTAAAGTATAAACACGCAAGGAATAATTATTAAAGACATAACTGAAAGAACGTGCGGAAGTATCAAATTGAACATTGGTAAATTTGTCTTCTTTGTATTGATAAAAATTTGATTGAGCCCATCCTGTTTTTCCATTGATATATTGAAATGAACTTTGTTGCCATTTAAAATGTACAGGATCGTATTGCACAGAGTCATTCGCCACTCTCCAAAAATAAACAGCACTATCAATTAAGTTGTAGCCTTGTGGTGCCCAAGAAATGACTCCTCCGCTATCTGTAATTGTAGTAAATCTAAAGAGCGGACTAGATTGCATTCCTGGTGTTGCATCTTTAATATCCAAATCGATTGTATCAATCTCAAATCTGTATGATGTGTTTGCAGCGAATGGGTTAGAAGTATTTGCTTTAAGTGTAATTGTATTGTATGGATGAATAGAAAACTTTGGCGGATAAACTGGAATGATGTCTTTCGAATAAATGAAAAACTGTGAAGTTGCAATGTTGTTTATGAAATCATCGTACTCACTTACTGAATCTGGAATATCAACGCTGACACTTATTTTGTTAAGACCAGCAGCAGAAACACCGCCCGTGTTTACAGTGAAAGATAAATCATCGTTATAAAAAATATTTCCTCTTCTAAAAGTATATACAGAGTCAATATTATTGGGAAAAGTTCTAGTTACCTTTACATCTACCGAATCCAAAATTGCTTTTCCGAAATTTCGAATAGAAACTTTAATATCAAAGCTATCAAGATCTGTTGTAACTGTTCCTGGCTCTAGCGTAATCCTTGATTCTTCAACTGAATAATCTGGCTTTTTGAAATTGTTTAATCTCAGAGAAGGATCTCCCTGAAATGACATTTCGTTACTTACGATTTTGTGCGACTCATCACCAAAAAGTTGGATAGTCTGAACAGTTTTTTTCATCAACTGTCCTACAGTTAATCCATAACCATCATGAGAAGCATGATCAAAGAAAGATCTAGAGTAGTCGAACAAATATGGAGGAATTCCTTGACCAACACTTGCTAAAAAACCAATGGCAGCTTTTCTCGGTTCAAGAACAAATTTTTCGCTAACACTTTTTATGTAAGTATGGAAATCACCAGCAAAACAAGAATTAGCAACCATGATCGGATATTTTCCGCGATTTGAATAAGCGGATGGCTCATCAGTACTTGCATCAAACCCAGCTCCAGAGGCATGACCGAAAAATGTCATCAAGGCAACTCCATTGTCAATTTGAGATTGTAAACTGTCAGATAAATTAATCAAGATAGGATTGGTGTTGTATTTCAAATACGTCGTTACTCTACCACCGAAAGAGCTATCTTCCATTAAGCCTTTGAAGACATCGAGATAACCAGCCAATTGTTGTTGCTGGGTCGGATCATCACCACCTCCGAAATGTAAAATTTCTTTCATCCACGATTTTGGTGGACCATGCTGGGCGTCTTCATATTCTTTTACTTTTTCTAAGTAGTCTAAAACTTCTTGCCCATTAGTAGCACTCAATCGTCCGATAGGAATTTTTGCTTCCCATTGCGAGCCATTGATTCCTGACGTAAATAAATTGTCAGAGGGCGGAACTCCATAAGAAGCAACCATGCATAATCCGTATTGATAACTGTCTAATCTAAAATCAGCAGCTGATATTGATTTACCAATTATAAAAATATGTGATGGCGGTGCAACAGTCCAATTGTCAAGAATCCAATGCGAAAAGTTTTTAATTGCAAGTGGATGCATATTGATACCATAAGCAAATTGGTCGTATAATTCATTAACATCAAAGAGCAAAGCGTGGTTGTTTTCTGTACTGTCTCGATGGTCTTTGTATAGTTTTGCTTGGTTCCATAACGCTTTATTGGTGATGATTAAAAAAGCTGAATCGGTAGCCATCGCCGAATAGTTGTTAAAGTATCCGGCATTATTCTGAACATAATTTATTTTACTTAGAGTAGCATTAATTACATTGCTTGAATTGGTGATGTAACAAAGCTTGGAGTTTGATGCACCATCATTCCCAATCAACGACTGATAATTTGGACCTGATGGAGTGACTAAAATTCTCTTTGCATTAGTAAGGTCATATAAAATAGGCGAAGCACCGCCATTAAAATTACTGATGTCTGTTCGAGTCATGGTCTGACCACTTGCATCAGGAATAAACATTTTGAATGAACTCAATCCCTCTAAGTCAAAAGTGTGAGGGTATCGAACATAAAGACTGTACAACATACTATATTCTGTGTTGCCTACAGGAGTGGCTGTTCCAAAAACAAAATTGGTAGTGATAGAAGGAAAAGTGTTTGCAGGATGAGTGAAGGCAAGCCGACGAAGTGTTTGAGAATAGAAAACAGTATCAACATAACTGTTGCCAGGATAAGTCACCGTCAAGTTGTGAGGTTGATTATTGACACCACCAATTGTCATTGAAACTTCTATGTTAGGTCCGGCTGTATAAATTTTGTTAGTAGATACTGGGACAGTAATAGGGTAACTCCCACCACCGAAATTTCCAAATACTGCTCCCCATCCTTCACTCTCTGTATAGTCAATCGATTGATCATTTCGTCCTCTATTATATCCGAAAAAGATATTGGCAGCTGGAACACCATTTCCTCCAGTGAAAGCTTGGTTTATGAAATAGTTTGACGGTGTGAATGCGGCATAATTATTTGTACTGACATTTGCATAGCGAAGTCCATTGGCAGTTGCATCATAAGTAAGAAAGTAGGTTGATGTGTCATTGACAACACTGTATTCAATTGCTGGTTGAAAAAGAGAATCCGAATATAATTTAGTATCAAATGTTCCATCATTTTTTTGTCCAAAAAATTCTATGAAGTCGGCTGCGTCAAAAGTACCATCGCCTTCTCCTTCCAGATAAATTGGAATCTGCAGCCCATTATGGAAAATCTGAATTTTACGAGGGTCAATTGCTGTAGCGGAAAATCCAGCGGATGTTAAAGTCGTTAACCCAATTCTATAAATCCCCTCAGACGCAATTTTAATTTTATAATATTCCTGATTATATTTAATCCATGAATTTGGATAAGGAGGCTGAGCAGAGGCAAAAACCGAAATCATAACTAAAAATAGAAGTAGTAAAAGTTTTTTCATCGATATATTTTCTGATTAATGTTTAGTTATATCTAATTTCAACGAGAAGACATTGGAGTAAAGTACCTCCGATGAACTAATGCTTGTAAGCGCATAATCAATTGTAAGCTTGCCAAGTTTAATTCCTACTCCCAAATTGGGTTGCATGATAGAAGATTTAGTGCCATCAAAGTTTTTTACTTTTTGAATATTTTGTACGCCACCACGTAGATAAATAAAATTGTTATAACCCAATTCAAATCCTGCATGTGGGTCAACACTTAATGGATCTGAAGAAAGTAAAACATTTCTTTGTCCGTCGAAAGTTACATCAGTATTTATTTCTACCAGGGAAGATATTTTTGAGCTGATGTCCCATTTGTAGGCAGCACCTAAAATTAATTTTGGTAAAGTGATCTCTGTAGTGTTTTTCGGAATTTCATTTCCTGTTCTTAAAAATGCATCTGAAAATAAATCAGTCTGATAACTCCATGCATTAAAAGTTGATGTCACATCTTTTGCTTGAACTCCAAAAAGCCATTTCTCTTTTTTGTATTGAGCACCTAAGTCAAATCCAAATCCCCATGATTGTCCAAAGTCTCCAATTTTACGATGAATTATTTTCAAGCTTCCTCCATAATTCAAATTTGGTATTGAAGATCTTTTGGCATAGCTGAACATAAAAGAATAATCGGCAATGGAAAAACTAGTTATTCTTGAATAGTCGATAAAACCAGAAGAGGTGATTAAGTCGAGTGTGTTGGGAATATCGTCTGTCCCGAAACGAATAATCGAAAATGCGATGGTTCTGTCTTTGTCGATGTGAGTTGCTAAAGTTGCATAATCAAATTTTGCAATGCCGGCAAATAATTCAGCATGCATGGCGCTCACTTGCAAATTGCCTTCGAAGTTCACCAAGCCCGCCGGATTCCAGAAAGCAGCAGTGGCATCGTTTGTACTGGCAACTACAGCGCCCGACATTCCCATTCCGCGACCACCGACTCCAATAGATAAAAATTCGTTAGAATATTTGGGAGCTTGTGCGAAAAGGTGAGTTACTGAAAAACAAAAAATAAGAGTACTTGTAAATAGTCTGGTTAATTTCATTGGGAGTACATTAATGATTCTGCCTCAAAACGATTGAGGTGATTTCATATTGTGGAGATTCGAGTTAATTGACTATGATAAAGCCAGTTTTGTAAAGTTAACATTTTCATAGCTTAGTGATTTCTGATTTTGGCGAACGGCTTCATTTTTTTGAACAATGATTGGATACTGTTTGCCAATGTTGGATAAAAGGCTCGTTCTCGCTCTAAGGCCTATACAGTATAGCTTTCAGAGGAAAAGAGTGTTAACTTTAGAGTGAAGTAATTAACAATTCAAGCTAATTTTCCCGGATCATTTGGAATATGTTTCATTATTCTGGTACCAGAAAAATAGGGTTATTAATTCAGAAAAAGTAATTTTGTGGCATAACTGAAAATGTTAAGTCCAACTATGAAAAAGCAAATCCCCAATTTCCTTACAAGCATGAACTTGTTTTGTGGCTGCATTGCAGTGGTTATGGTTTTCAGAAATCATTTGGAATTTACTGCCTACTTAATTCTTCTCGCTGCCTTTTTTGATTTATTAGATGGAATGGTAGCTCGCTTAGTAGGATCCAATTCTGAATTTGGGAAGCAAATAGATTCTTTGGCCGATGTAGTTTCATTTGGTTTGGTACCAGGTGCGGTCATGTTTAAACTTTTACAAATGTCATCTTTACCAGAGTTGGTGCCAAATGCAACGCTCCGTACTTTTGTCCAGTTTGTGCCTTTCATAATTACTATTTTTTCAGCTTTAAGATTGGCGAAATTTAATTTAGACACTCGACAAACTTCTTCTTTTATTGGTTTACCTACTCCTGCAAACACGTTGCTAGTTGTTTCTCTTCCGCTGATCTTGATTCAACTTCCGGGTAAGTTTGATGGATTAATATTGAACCCAGTGTTTTTACTTTTAGTCAGTGTGTTTCTGTCGTACATGTTGATTTCTGAAATTCCATTATTTTCTTTGAAGTTTAAGAGTTTAGATTTGAAAACAAATATGTTTCAGTACATTTTAATTGCGCTTGCTATTGTCTTAATTACTATTTTTTCTTTCGCAGCTATACCGATGGTGATAATCTTATATGTACTTTTGTCGATAATCAAAAATAAATTAGCATAATATAAATTATTTAAAATGAAATTTACCGCTGAAATTGATATCATGCCTTTAAAATCATTATTAGATCCACAAGGAAAAGCTGTTGCTCATGGTTTGATGAACATGGGAATGTCTGAAATAGAAAATGTCAGAATAGGCAAACATATAACTCTAGAAATTGAAGCAGCTTCAAAAGAAGTTGCCGCTGCTAAAGTGGATGAAGCGTGTAAGAAATTACTAAGTAATCCGATTATGGAAAGTTTCTCTTACGAATTGTCTGCTAGCTAATCAAGACTTTCTTAATTCGAAATTTTTTCCGAGATAAACTTTCCTTACTTGTTCGTCATTGGCAAGTTCTTCAGCAGTTCCTGCCTTCAAAATTTTTCCTTCAAAAAGTAAATAGGCGCGATCAACAATCGTTAGCGTTTCATGAACGTTGTGATCAGTAATTAAAACACCAATGTTTCTGTCTTTTAAATGAGAGACAATAGCTTGAATATCTTCAACAGCGATTGGATCTACTCCGGCAAATGGCTCATCGAGTAAAATAAATTTAGGATCAACCGCTAAAGCGCGAGCAATTTCAGTTCGTCTTCTTTCTCCACCTGAAAGCAAATCACCTCTGCTGCTTCTGATATGTTGAAGGCCAAATTCAGCTAATAAAGATTCTAGTTTATTGTTTTGTTCCTCATTAGAAAGAGAAGTCATTTCCAAAACAGCTCTGATGTTATCTTCAACTGAAAGTTTTCTGAAAATACTAGCTTCTTGAGCGAGATAACCAATTCCTTTTTTTGCACGCTTGTACATTGCAAGGTCTGTTATTTTTTCATTTTCCAAAAATATTTCTCCTCCATTTGGTTTTATCAGTCCAACAATCATATAAAATGAAGTTGTTTTTCCAGCTCCGTTAGGACCAAGAAGTCCGACAATTTCACCTTGTGATACTTCGATAGAAACATTATTTACAACTGTTCTTGCCTTGTAACGCTTCACTAAATTTTCTGCTCTTAGTTTCATTTTCTGCTATGAAATTTGTAATTCTTCCCAGTATTCAACAGCACGACGAAGGTGAGGTATAACAATTGTGCCACCCACAATATTGGCAATAGCAAACACTTCAAAAAGTTCTTCTGTAGAGACACCTTCATCTTTGCATTTCCCTAAATGGTATTTAATACAATCGTCACAACGCAAAACCATCGACGCTACTAATCCAAGCATTTCTTTGGTTTTGACATTTAAAGTTCCTTCAGCGTAAGTGTTGGTGTCGAGATTAAAAAGTCTCTTCAGAACCAGATTGTCTTGAGAGAGAATTTTATCATTCATTTTCGCTCGATAAGAATTGAAGTCATTTACTTGATTACTCATAGAAATTAATTTAAAGTCTTTTTACGATTGACATAAGCACTTACAAAAATACTTATTTCATAGAGGAAATATAAAGGCAATGAAACCATCACAAGTGTTGTTGCATCAGAAGTTGGAGTGATCACTGCAGCCACAATCAAAATAACAACCACTGCATGTCGGCGGTACGTTCTCATAAATTGTGCAGTAATCAATCCGATTTTCGTTAAGAAGTAAACTACTATTGGAAGTTCAAAAACTACTCCTGAAATTAAGGTCATCGTTGTTACAATTGAAATAAAAGAATCAAGAGTAATTGTATTGCTTACTTGAGCACTGACCTGATAACTTCCAAGGAAATTGACGGTCATCGGAGTAATTACATAATAACCAAATAAAACTCCAGTAAGGAAAAGAAAGGAAGTATAAAAGACAATTCCTCTGGCGAAGGAAACTTCTTTTACAGTAAGCGCAGGTTTAATGAATCGCCAAAGCTCCCAAATAATATATGGAAACGCAACCACCACACCAGCAATAAATGCAACCCACATGTGAGTTGTAAACTGTGCAGAAATTTCTGTACTAATCAAAGAGAATGGAATGACTGTTACGCAAAGGTCGTCGCCCAAACTTAATTTTCTTGATGCAGCACAAAGAAGACGATAGGTAAGGAAGTCAGGATTTTTAGGTGCTAGTAAAACGCCGTCGAATAGGAATTCTTTAAAGAAAAATAAAACCAACGCAAGAATCATCACTACTACAACTGAACGAAATAAATGCCAACGGAGTGCTTCTAAATGTCCTAAGAAAGACATCTCACCATTGGTGTTGTTTGAGTTGAAGAAGGCCATAAGGTCTGCAAATATAGAAAGATATTGAGGGCGATTGAGTATTCTGAATGAAGAAGTGTTTTTTATTCAGCAATGTATTTTGAAATTATTTTATTCTAGTAGGTTAAAATAGAATTTACTTAATAAATTATTTGCTTAAAAATTATCTAAAGAATTCCTTCTCTAATTAAATCATGTAAATGAATCATTCCAATATACTTTCCTTTCTCTGCAATTATTAGCTGAGAGATATTATTAGTTTGCATCAATTGCAATGCCTCAACTGCCATCGTATCTTTTAAAGTTGTTTTTGGTTCTTTATTCATAATTGATCGCGCAGTAATACCAGTGAAGTCTTTATTATTCAATAGCATTCTTCGAATATCACCGTCTGTAATTATTCCAACTAACTTAGATGCTTTCAAAACAGCAACAGCCCCTAATCGATTAGATGATATTTCAACAATTACTTTTCGGATGTCTTCATCGACGGAAACTTTTGGTGCAGCATTCAATGGATATATGTCACTCACTTTTAAATAAAGTTTTTTTCCTAGTGAACCACCGGGATGATATTTTGCGAAATCTTTAGAGGTAAATCCTTTCTCATCGAGTAAGCAGACAGCCAATGCATCGCCCATCGCTAATTGTGCAGCTGAACTGGAAGTTGGCGCGAGGTTATTAGGACAAGCTTCTTTTGCAACAAAAGTGTTTAGTACAAAATGACAATTCAAAGCGAGGAATGAATCAATATTTCCAACGATTGCAATTAATTTGTTTCCCCAATTTTTTAAGAGTGGAACTAATATTTTTATTTCAGGAGTGTCTCCACTTTTAGAAATACAAATGATTGCATCCTCCTTTTGAATGATTCCAAGATCGCCATGTATTGCATCGGCAGCATGCATGAAAATGGAAGGGGAGCCTGTAGAATTTAGAGTAGCAACAATCTTTTGAGCAATGATTGCACTCTTTCCTATTCCAGTTACAACAATTCTTCCTTTGATTGACGAGAGATATTTGACAGTTCCTACAAAATCATCGTTGATAAATTTTTTTAACTCACTTATTGAGTCCGCTTCAGTCTGCAGTGTACTCATAGCCAGCCGTTTAATATGTTGTGCCTTTTTCAATGGAATAAACTTTTTATGTTTCAGACTTTTTTCACCTGAAGTATCGGCAAAATTATTTATTTTTATTCCATAATCACTCGAAAAAAATAGTTTATTTAATTATATTACCCTAAAAATCACGTTATTGGAATGTTAGTGGCAGAGAAACCTTTGAAAAGTTACTTGCAGAAGTATTTTGGCTTCGACAAATTCAAAGGAGAGCAGGAAGCAATTATTCAATCAGTACTATCCGGAAAAGATACGTTTGTAATCATGCCGACAGGTGGAGGAAAATCCATGTGTTATCAATTACCAGCGTTAATCATGGGTGGAACTGCAGTCATTGTATCGCCGTTGATCGCCTTGATGAAAAATCAAGTTGATGCAATGCGCGGATTTAGTAATGAAGAAGGTGTGGCTCACTTTCTAAATTCATCGCTAAATAAATCAGAGATTGCAGCTGTAAAGAATGACCTTAGATCAGGCAAGACAAAATTATTGTATGTAGCACCGGAGTCTTTGACGAAAGATGAAAATGTTGAATTCCTGCGTGGAGTCAATGTTTCTTTTTTTGCTATCGATGAAGCTCATTGTATTTCAGAATGGGGACATGATTTCCGACCAGAGTACCGTCGACTTCGACCCATCATGGAAGCAATTGGTAAAGTTCCGGTGATTGCATTAACAGCGACAGCGACTCCGAAAGTTCAATTGGATATCCAAAAGAATTTAGGAATGATGGATGCCGATGTTTACAAAGCATCTTTCAATCGTCCGAATTTATACTATGAAGTTCGTCCCAAGGTGGATGTAGCAAAAGAGATTATTAAATTCGTTCGGCAGAACTCTGGAAAGTCTGGGATCATTTATTGCCTCAGCAGAAAGAAGGTAGAAGAGATTGCATCAACATTAGCTGTTAATGGCATTCGCGCTTTGCCTTACCATGCAGGATTGGAAGCCAATGTTAGGGCATCGACCCAAGATAAATTTTTGATGGAAGACATAGAGGTTATTGTTGCCACCATAGCATTCGGGATGGGCATTGATAAACCTGATGTTCGATTTGTGATTCATCATGATATTCCAAAATCTCTAGAAGGTTATTATCAGGAGACTGGAAGAGCAGGAAGAGATGGTCGTGAAGGGAAATGCGTAACATTTTACAGCTATAAAGATATTGAGAAGCTGGAAAAATTCATGAAGGGAAAACCAGTTGCCGAACAAGAAGTGGGAAAGCAACTTTTGTTAGAAACTGTGGGCTTTGCTGAAACTGCTGTTTGCCGTCGTAAAGTTATCTTGAGTTATTTCGGAGAAAATTACAAAGAAGATAATTGTACACAATGCGATAATTGTCTTCACCCTAAGAAAAATTTTGATGGAAAAGAAGAAGTTGAAATCGTTCTTGAAACGGTTTTAGCAGTGAAAGAAAAATTTGCCAGTGAACACATCGTAAATGTGATTACTGGTAAAGCGGAGAATACTGTAAAGCTTCATCAACATGATTTGCTTGAAGTTTTTAGTACGGGTGATGAGAAGAGTTCAAAATTTTGGACAGCCATTGTTCGTCAAACTCTTTTGGCAGGATTTCTTTCAAAAGATATTGAAACGTATGGTACTTTAAAAGTAACAGAAGCTGGAAAAGAATGGATGAAGAAGCCAACTTCATTAATGGTAGTGGAGGATACCGATTACGATAGCACTGAAAGCGATGACGACGATGATTTTTCTGGAGGAACAGCAGCCGCAGATCCAGTATTGTTTGCAGCGTTGAAGGACTTACGTAAAAAAATATCTAAGCTAAAAAATGTACCACCGTTTGTCGTGTTTCAAGATCCTAGTTTAGAGGAAATGTCTATTCAATATCCAATTACGATTGAGGAGTTGAAGAACATTACTGGCGTTGGTGGTGGAAAAGCATTGAAGTATGGAAAACCATTCCTTGAGTTAATAGAAAAGTATGTTGAAGAAAACGACATCGATCGGCCAATGGATTTAGTTGTGAAGTCGATTGTCAATAAGAGTGTCTTGAAGGTATATTTAATTCAGAACATCGATAGAAAGATTTCTCTCAACGATATTTGCAAAGCAAAAGGATTAAAAATGGTAGAGTTGCTGAATGAAATTGAAAGTATTGTTGCAAGCGGAACTCGTATTGACATCAATTACTATATCAATGAAGTAATTGATGAAGATCGACAGAACGAAGTCTATGATTATTTCAAAACAGCTGAATCAGATTCTGCTGAGGCTGGATTAAAAGTTCTAGGCGAAAATGATTATAGCATAGAAGATATTCGATTAATGCGAATTAAGTTTATGTCAGAGTTCGGAAATTAAAAATCGAAATTAAAATTACTGTTATTAAAAAGCCGGATGTTTATTTACATCCGGCTTTTATTTTGTCAAACTCATTTCACCTTACTCTGCTTACCTTACTAATGAGACGTGCCCAATGAAAGAGTGGAGTTTTCCACGAGTATCGTGGACTTGGATTTTATAAATATAGACGTCAGATTGACATTGAGTGCCGTTTCCTTCATAGGTTCCGTCCCAAGGCTTGTCTTTATCTTCACTGTGAAAAATATTCAGACCCCAACGATCTAAAATGTACAACTGATAATCTTTCCATCCTATACCATAAGCATTAAAATTCTCATTGACTCCATCATGATTTGGAGTAAATGCATTTGGAATATAGACTGAAAAGCCATCACCAATTTCAACATAACCTCTTATTGTATCAATACAACCATAATCATTTGTTGCTATTAAAGTAATCAAGTACGTGCCTGTGTCTGAATATTCATGATCAGGATTGAAATGATTATTCAATGCAGAGCCATCGCCAAAGTCCCACGAATAGGTAGTAGCACCAGTCGAAAGGTTGACGAAATTTATTGTCGGCGATAGTGTAGTTGTAACACTTGGGTCAGAAGCAAAGGAAGCGACAGGAGTAGGGTAAGCATTCACAAGATTATTAATCATTAAAGTACTCGCACATCCATAGTTGTTCACTATTTGTAATGACACATTATAAATTCCAGGTTCGGAGTATGTGTGTGAAGGGTTTTGAATTGTTGAAAGTGTATTGTCACCAAAATTCCAATTGAAGATACTGCCCATTGTAGTCGACGAACGATCATCAAAATTAATTGTGAGAGGAGCGCATCCGTACATGTTGGCTGGTCCAAAGTTTACTTGAGGAGAAGGACTCACTGTGATGCTTACTTGTGCTTGAGCTGATGGTGTTCCACAACCATCTGTGACAGTTACAATGAAAGTACTATCAGCAACTGGAGAAACAATAGCACTTGAGCCGATAGATGCCCCGTTATTCCAGGAATAATTATAGTTTCCATTTCCGCCTGTTGCAATGGAATTAAGTGTTGCTGTGTTTCCTTCGCAAATAACTAACGGAGCACTTGCATTGATAGTTAATGGTGGGTTTAAATTGACAGCAATCGTCTGAACTCCGGTTGTACAACCATTCGCATCGGTTACACTTACAGTATAATTTGAAGAGGTCGCAGGAGAAACAATTTGACTTGAATCAGTAATTGCATTTGACCAACTATAAATGAAAGGGCCATTTCCTCCACTAACAGTTGCGCTGATGGTGGTATTTTGTCCAATACAAATTGTTGTACTTGGAGTTACCGTTAATAAAATTTGTGGTGGTTCTTGAATTGTTATATTGGCAATTGAAGCACAGCCATTCGCATCTGTCACAATGACTGTATAGCTTCCGCCATTAAGATTATTTGCTGTACTTCCATTGGAAACATTTCCTGTCCAAACGTAAGAGTAAGGAGGAGTTCCACCTACTGGAGAAAGTGATGCTGTTCCGTTATGGTTGCCATAACAATTTACGTCCGAAGTTACAGGACTCAAATTAATTGCAGTGGCAGAATTAACTGTAGCGACATCTGATTCTAAACATCCATTTGCATCAGTTACCAGAACTGTATAATTTCCAATTCCCAAATTTGTTGCAACATTTGAAGTAGAAGTTGAGCCTGTCCAGTGATATGTATAAGGACTTGTTCCACCGCTGGCAGAAACGTTTGCGCTTCCATCTAAGCCACCGTTACATGCTGCTGGAGTAGATCCCATTGTTAATGAAATAGTCGCTCCATCATTGATAAGTACATTAACTGTTGTCGAACAATTATTGGCATCACTAACAGTGACAATATAATTTCCGGCAATCAAATTAATTCCAGTTGCAGCATTCCCGCCAGATGGGGACCATGAATAAGCGTAGGGTGCTGTTCCACCAGATGCAGAAATAGTTGCAGACCCGTCATTTCCTCCACTACAAGCAACGTTATTGGTACTTTGTAAAATCGCATTGGCTCCACCTGTTGCTATAACATTCACGATTGTAGAATAAGTACAACCACTGAAATCGGTTACTACAACATTATAATTTCCAGAAGAAAGAGTATTTAAAATTGAATCACTACTAACAGGATTAGTCCAATTATATTGATAGCTACCTGTTCCTCCTGAGCCATGAATTGTTGCACTTCCATTTGCATTGCCACACACAGATGGAGTGGAAGTTGTTACTGCGCTTATAGCTGATGGCTCAGCAATTGTAATATTGAAGGCGCTGATACAACCATTGGCATCCGAAGCATTGACGGTAAAATTCCCTGCCGATAAATTATTTGCCGTTGCTGAATTTCCACCGTAAGGAGACCAAGTATAAGTGTACGGTCCCGCTCCACCTGCTACATTGATAGAAGCACTACCATTGCTTCCGCCATTACATTGAACATCTGATAAAGCATTTAATGTAACAGTTGGTCCACCGGAATTAGTTACCAGAGCTGAAGCAGTAGAAGTACAACCACTATTATCAGAAACCGTTACTATGTAATTTCCAGCAGCTAAATTGGTAGCGTTTTGGTTGGCCCCACCCAAAGGAGACCAGCTAAAGGTATAAGGAGTATTTCCACCACTCGCAGTAGCTTGAGCTCCTCCGTTTGATCCACCACATGCCGAAGGAGTAACAGTTGTGCTCAGAGAGATAGCTGGTGGTTCTGTGACTGCCACGTTGGTAGTTGTAGCACATCCAGAAGCATCACTCACCGTAACAGAATAATTACCTGCGGATAAATTGTTAGCAACAGAATTGCTTCCCCCAGAAGGAGACCATGTATAAGTTAATGCACCAGCGCCGCCTGAGGTAACCACATTTGCAGTACCATTATTTCCACCAAAACAAGAAACAGGAGTTGATGAAGCAACGGCAGTAACAGAAGTCGGTTGATTGACAGTGGTTGACATACTCATCGTACAACCATTTGCATCAGTGACAGTGACAGCGTAATTTCCGCCCGTTAAATTCGGCGCCGCTGCAGTAGTTGCGGCGCTATTGGTCCATGAATAATTATAAGGTGAAGTTCCTCCAAAGACATTGACCGTTGCTGATCCACCAATACCAGCACAATTAGCATCAGTAGAAGAGATAGCTAAGGCAAGAGCAGTTGGTTGAACAATGACAATGTTGTCATTCGAAATACAACCATTGGCATCTGTTACGGTGATGGCATAATTTCCAGCAGCAAGATTTGTTGCATTCACTCCATTACCACCGGAAGGAGACCATTGATAAGAAAAAGGTGCTGTACCAGAGGATACATTGACAGTAGCACTACCATCATTCAATCCATTGCAAGACACATTTGAGTTGATGGAGGTAGTGATAGTAGGTCCACCAGTATTGGAAACACTTTGACTTTTAGAATTGGTACAGCCATTTGCATCGGTCACCACAACAGTATAGGTAATTGCAGATAAAGAAGAAGCAGCGGCAGCGTTTCCTCCGCTAGGAGACCACGAATAGGAGTACGGACTTGCACCGCCCGCGACAACTACATTTGCAGTTCCATTCGCAGAACCACATGTTGCAGGAGTAGAGGTTGTTGTTAAGGCAATACTAGCAGGTTGAGTAATGACTGAAGAAGAAGAAGTAGTACAGCCATTGGCATCCGTAACAGTAACGGTATAATTTCCGGCAACAAGATTTAAAGCATTTGCTGCACCACCGCCCGATGGGAACCAAGAAAAAGAATAGCCAGGCGTTCCACCCACAGGAGCAGCCACTGCAGAACCATCACCACTTCCATTACATAAAGTTGGCGTTGGTGTAATTGAATTTGTTAACAGTGGTGGTTGATTGATCGTTGTTGAAGCAGTAATCGTACAGCCGTTGGCATCGGTGATTGTTACGGTATAGTTACCAGCCATCAATCCAGACGGATTAGAAGAACCAGAATTTCCCGGCAGCCAGTTGTAAGCATAACCGACAGTTCCTCCTGCTACATTTACATTCGCTGATCCAGTTGCGCTTCCATTGCAAATTGCAGGAAGTGCGGATGCTTGTGCAGCTAAAAGAGTTGGTTCGCCAATGATTACATTGGCTACAGAAGTACAGCCATTAACATCAGAAATAAATACAGAATAACTTCCTGCACTAAGTCCAGAAGCCGTTGCTGCATTTCCTCCTGAAGGAGACCAAGTATAAGTGTATGGACTATTTCCTGAAATTACAGTTGCTGTTGCTGAACCATTACTGCCTCCATAACATCCTACATTATTAGTTAAGTTGGCAGATATTGACGGACCTCCCAAACTAGAAACGGCGGCAACTGAAGTCGATGTACAACCGTTCGCATCAGTGACAGTCACTGTATAGGCATTCGATGGAATATTGATAGCTGTTGCTCCAGTTCCTCCTGTTGGCGACCAATTATAAGAATAACCACTTGCGCCACCTGAAGCAATTACAGTTGCAGTACCGTTAGAAGCACCACAAGTAGATGGAGTAGAAGACGTGTTTAAAACAATTGCACTTGGTTGAGTAACGTTGACACTTGACGATTTAGTACACCCATTTGCATCTGTGACAGTCACAGAATAATTTCCTGCACCCACACCTATAGTATTTTGTCCATTTCCCCCAGAAGGAAACCAAGAATAAGAATAACTTGGAGAGCCCCCACTTACTAAAGTTTGAGCAATTCCGTCTGAACTTCCATTGCAAAGTGCTGGCGTGAAACTAGAATTAACTGATAAATCGGTGGGTTGTGAAATGGAAGTTGAAGAACTAGTTGTGCAACCATTTGCATCTGTAATAGTAACTGAATAATTTGATGCTGGTAAATTTGTAGGATTTGAAATGACTGCATTTCCTGGTAACCAAACATAAGAATATCCTGCAGTTCCACCAGAAACATTGACTGATGCAGACCCATTGCTACTTCCAAAACAAGTTGCTGGATTAGATGAAGCAGCAGCACTAAGAACTGTAGGTTCAACAATTACAAAATTAGCTACACTAGTGCAACCATTGGCATCTGTTACCGATACAGAATAGTTTCCTGCAGACAAGTTACTTGCTGAAGAACCATTTCCCCCCGAAGGTGACCACGAATAAGTAAATGGACCTGTTCCATTTGCTACAGCAGAATTTGCTGTTCCATTGGAACCACCGAAGCAACTAACACTTGCAGTTGAAAAAGCATTGATAGTTGGTCCGCCGATATTTGAAACATTTGCAGTAGAAGATGAAGTACATCCATTTACATCTGTAACAGTAATCGTATATGCTCCTGCAGTTAATCCATTGGCAACAGTTCCATTTCCTCCAGAAGGAGACCATGAATAACTATAACCGCCCGCTCCACCAGAAACGGTTGCTGTAGCTGTTCCGTTTGTAGCACCACATGTTGCTGCTGTTGTTAAGCTACTTAATGAAATTGCAGTTGGCTGAGCAACTATTACTGCATTGGTAATTGAACATCCATTATTATCGGTTACAGTCACCGAATAATTTCCAGCAAGTAGTCCACTTGCAGTGATTGCACTTCCTCCTGCAGGGAACCAGCTGTAAGTATATCCTGAAGTTCCACCACTTGGAGTTACTGATGCACTTCCATTTGACGCACCAAAACAGAGAGTTGAAGAAGTACTTGTAGTCGCTGTTAAAATTGATGGTTGAGAAATAGTTGTTTGAGATGTTGATGTACAACCATTGGCATCAGTAACAGTGACAGTATAATTCGCCGCAGGTTGATTCGTTAAATTTTGTGTTAAAATATTTCCTGGTTGCCAGTTATAACTATAAGCTGCTGTTCCTCCATTGGCAGTAACAGCAGTAGTCCCATTGTTTCCACCATTACAAGAAACATTAGTTGAGGAAGCAATTGTTGTAAGTAATGCGGGCTGTGAAATAGAAATTGAAGACGATGAAGTACAATTATTAGCATCGGTGACTGTTACTGAATAATTACCAGCAACCAAATTTGTGGCACTAGAAGCACTACCTCCAGAAGGAGTCCAGGTATAAGTAAATGGTGCAGTTCCATTTACAACATTTACGTTTGCAGATCCATTAGCTCCTCCGTTACAAGTCACATCGGCAACTAAATTAGCATTAGTCGTTGGTCCGGCTATAATTGAAACTAGTGCGGTTGAACTGGCAGTACATCCATTGTTATCTGTAACGGTTACTGTATAACTGCCAGATGAAAGTCCAGAAGCAAGAGCGTTACTCCCTCCACTTGGAGTCCAAGAATAAGTATAAGTTGCACTTCCTCCCGCTGGAACAGCACTGGCAGATCCATTTGCGTTTCCGCAAGTTGAAGCAGTAGGAGTAGTAGCAACAGTTAGTAATGTAGGTTGAGAAATTAAAATAGAAGTTGAAGTTGTGCAACCATTTACATCGGTTGTTGTCACCGTATAATTTCCTGCAGAAAGGTTATTTGCAGTTGTGTTGGTTCCTCCTGAAGGAAGCCAATTATAAGAGTAAACAGCAGTTCCGCCTGAGGCACTTACTGAGGCGCTTCCTGTAGTTCCCCCATTACAAAGGATGTTTGAAGATGAAATAATTGAAGACGTAAGTAAAGGTGGTTGCGAGAGGGTCGTCGTTGCTGAAGCAGTACAACCATTACCGTCTGTTGTTGTCACTGTATAATTTCCGGCTGCAAGACCTGTTGCATTTGCAGTGGCGCCACCAGAAGGTGTCCACAAATAAGTATATCCAGGAGTTCCTCCGCTCGCTGATGAACTTGCACTTCCATCAGAAAGTCCAAAGCAAGTTATGGGAGTATTGCTTGAAATATTTGCTACTATTAAAGTTGGCTGAGAAATAATAATTGTTGATGTGGTTGTGCAACCATTAAGATCGGTTACAATCACACTATAATTTCCTGCTGCTAAATTCGATGCTGTTGCTGCTACTCCGCCTGATGGTGACCATAAATAATTGTAGGCGGCTGTTCCTCCATTTACGGTTACGGTAGCAGAACCATCGTTTCCTCCATTGCATAATACATTTGCTGAAGTTGCGATAGAGGATGAAAATATAGCTGGATTAGCAATAGTAGTTGTTGCTGAAGTCGTACACCCTGATGCATCAGTGACAGTCACTGTGTAATTTCCAGCAGAAAGATTGGTTGCACTGGCAGCTGTACCTCCCGAAGGTGACCAAGAATAAGTATAAGGAGCAGTTCCCCCGCTACCAATCGTGGAAGCTGTTCCGTTGGAACCACCATTACATAAAACTGAAGTTGAACTTGTAGAAGCTGTCAACGCAGGTGGTTGAGTGATTGCTGTTGATATTGTAGCAGTACATCCGTTGATGTCTGTCACTGTAGCAGTATAAGTACCTGCCGATAAATTAGAATTAGTCGTTGAGTTGGGTCCTGCGGGTGTCCAAGAATAAGTATAAGTCGGACTACCACCAGAAGCTGCAATAGTAATTGCACCTGTAGCTCCTCCGTTACAAATAATATTTGCAGAGCTATTAATGACAGTGGTTAGGACAGGAGGTTGGGTGATGGCAACTTGTGTAGTAGAAGTACATCCACTTGCGTCAGTAACCGTCACTACATAATTTCCGGCAGCAAGATTTGTTGCACTTGCAGCGGCTCCCCCTGAAGGCGACCATTGGTAATTTAGTGGCGCAGTTCCCCCAGTACCTGTAACAGATGCAGATCCTGTAGCTGCACCAAAGCACGATACATTTGTTGTTGCGTTATTTGAAAGCGTAGGACCGGCAGAACCTCCCACAGCAACTGTTGCACTTGTTGTACAATTATTCGCATCAGAAACAATTACGGTATAACTTCCTGCTGCTAGATTCAAAAGTGTAGCTGCGTTTCCAACAACAGGCGACCACAGATAAGTGTAAGGTGAAGTTCCACCTGATCCACTTGC
>JANLRG010000175.1:0-2647 GCA_031361545.1 Bacteroidota bacterium | reverse complement strand
ATAGCCTCCTCGCCGATCTGACCTTGCTCGCGCATGCGTTACTGGTTTTGTTCGTGATCGGTGGTCAGATTTTAACGCTGATATTTTCGAACAAATCAAAGCCTTTATTAATAGCAAGGGTCAAGACTTTGAGGTTGTTGTCAAAATCAAAACCAAAGAATCCCGAGAGGAAATGCGTAGTCGCATCGAACAATCCGCAGCGGAAATGGAACGTGGCGCAAATACTGTATTTTTCACGGGCGAAGAATTTGAAAATTTTTTAGAGCAGCGTTCAACAAAATGAAAAACATACAATTTAGTGGCAAAGCCTATGAAGAACTACTTTATTGGGTTGAAAATGACCCCAAATTTTTTGATAAAGTAAAAACACTCCTTAGAGAAATCAGCAGTGAACCTTTTAAAGGAACGGGCAAACCAGAACCTTTGAAACATAATATGCGTGGTTGGTGGTCGAGACGTATTAATTCTGAACATCGAATCATTTATAAAATGGTTGATGGCGTGATTTGGGTAGATAGTTTAAAAGGACATTATGATGATTGAAATACCCCCTCAGTATTTTTAGTATTTTTACTAAAAAAATAACCCCACCAACAAGTCAATCGCTTTAATTCCAATAAAAGGAACTATAACACCGCCCAAACCATAAATCAACAGATTTCTACGTAGCAAAGCACTTGCCCCAATCGGTTTGTAAGCGACACCGCGCAATGCCAACGGAATGAGCATCGGTATAATCAAGGCATTAAAAATCACTGCTGATAAAATCGCTGATTCAGGAGAATGTAAGCCCATAATATTGAGGTGTTGCAAAGCAGGGATTGAACCGATGAACAAAGCAGGGACAATGGCGAAATATTTAGCCACATCATTGGCGATTGAAAAAGTGGTCAAAGTGCCGCGAGTCATCAATAATTGCTTGCCAATCTCTACGATTTCGATGAGTTTAGTAGGGTCATTGTCCAAATCCACCATATTACCGGCTTCTTTAGCTGCTTGAGTGCCTGAGTTCATCGCCACGCCTACGTCGGCTTGAGCGAGAGCGGGCGCATCATTTGTACCGTCGCCCATCATTGCTACGAGCTTGCCTTGAGCTTGCTCAGCTTTGATATAATTCATTTTATCCTCTGGTTTGGCTTCAGCAATAAAATCATCGACCCCTGCTTTTTCAGCAATGAATTTGGCAGTCAAAGGATTGTCACCAGTAACCATCACTGTCTTGACCCCCATTTTTCGGAGGCGTTGGAAGCGTTCTTGGATGCCCGTTTTAATGATGTCTTGCAACTCAATAACACCTAAAACACGCTCATTTTCAGAGACAACCAAGGGCGTTCCACCATTTGAAGCAATCATTTTGACACGTTCAGCCGTTTCACTTGGAAAAACATTGCCTGCTTTTTCAGATAAATTTCTGATGGCATCAAACGCTCCTTTTCTAATGCGTTGCCCTTTCAAATTGATACCACTTGAGCGCGTTTCAGCAGTAAATTTGATAAATTCAGAGGTCGTATCATTCTTAATATTTTCAGCAAAAGATGGTGGCATGATAGTGCCTTTTTCAGCTGCCAATTCGATAATAGACTTGCCCTCAGGCGTATCATCCGCCAGCGATGAGAGGACACAATTTTTAATAAAATCTACCTCCGATACGCCAGATGCTGCATAAAAATTGGTGGCTTTGCGATTGCCGATGGTGATAGTTCCTGTTTTATCCAAGAGCAAAACGTCAATATCGCCTGCTGTTTCTACTGCTTTACCTGATTTTGTAATCACATTCGCCCGCAAAGCCCTGTCCATACCTGCGATACCGATAGCTGAAAGCAAGCCGCCAATCGTGGTCGGAATCAAGCAAACGAACAGTGAAATAAATGCTGCAATGGTGATAGGCGTATTAGCATAATCTGCAAATGGCTTCAAAGTGATACAAACGATGATGAAAATAAGGGTAAAACCTGCCAAAAGAATGGTCAATGCGATTTCATTCGGCGTTTTTTGACGGCTTGCACCTTCTACCAATGCAATCATTTTATCCAAAAAACTTTCACCTGGATTGGTCGTTACCAATACTTTTATTTTATCTGACAATACTTTCGTACCACCTGTTACGCTGGATTTATCGCCACCTGCTTCGCGTATAACGGGAGCGGATTCACCTGTAATGGCTGATTCGTCAATCGTTGCTAAACCTTCTACGATTTCGCCATCGGTTGGAATGGTGTCGCCTGCTTCGCAAATAAATACATCGCCTTTTTTTAAAGACGATGATGATACAACCATTACCCCCTCAGTATTGAAGCCCCCTTTGGGGGTTTGGGGGCTAATGACTTTTGCAGGCGTTTCTTCACGGGTTTTGCGTAAGCTATCCGCTTGCGCTTTGCCCCGAGCTTCCGCAATGGCTTCAGCAAAATTGGCAAACAAGAGAGTCATCAATAACACTATAAAAATCAAAAAATTATAAGCAATTGACCCTTGTGATTTATCGCCTGTAGCGAGTGCATAGAGCGTAACCACTAACATGACTGCCGTACCAATTTCGACAGTGAACATGACGGGGTTTTTAATTAAAATAGCAGGATTAAGTTTTATAAATGATTGCTTTAGGGCAGTTTGAACCAAATCCGCTTGAAATAATGAAGCATTTTGCTTT
>JANLRG010000171.1:0-8283 GCA_031361545.1 Bacteroidota bacterium | reverse complement strand
TCTGGTTTTGTGGACAAGAGTAAGTCGATGAAAGTTTGACCAGAGTTTTGGTTCAAGTAGTTTGCCATCGGCAGTTGTTGCTGCTGCGACCAACAGTAAAGCTTGTTCGCCGGGAAGAGCAATTTTATTTTTCACCATCACTCTTGATTTAACGGTTCGATCTTTTTTATTTTTCTCTTTTATTTCGAAAAAGTGAAGGTCAGATTCAACATAAATTCGGTGACGAAATTTAAATCGACTTTTTCGTAGATTGTGATGAGAGAGATAATGTTCGAAAGAGGGAGTGTCGAAATAACGAGTGTGGTAAGTGTGGATACGAGTCGATTTAACTTCTAAGGCAAAATATTCGTCCGAGCGCGGTATTTGCTTTTGTCAGGGATCAAAGAAAATATTTCAAAAAAGACTTGACTTTCGCATAGAAATCGCCTAGCGGGTGGTTCAAGGAACAATTGTTTGAAGTTCCGACAAAGGTTGTTAAAAGTTCGTCAACAAGTCTCCGTTTGAGCTTGTCCATCATCTATTAACTTTGTAAGTATAATCTATAAACTTACCTGAAAGAGAATGATAACGATACAAGCCGCCCCTTGTGCCAATCCAAATATTTCCATCATTATCTTCAACAACACAAAAAACATCAGAATTTGTAAGACCATCTTTTGCTGAAAAATGGGTAAAAGACTTTCCATCGTAACGGCAAACGCCTCCATCCCCTGTGTTCCATTTAGTATCGCTGCCCATCCAAAGGTTTCCCTTTTTATCTTCATACATACAACAAATGGTATCATTGCAAAGACCATTTTCCCTTGTAAAATGTGAATAGGATTTCCCGTCATAGCGGCACAGTCCGCTGTATAAATTTTCAAACCAGATGTTTCCCGTTTTATCTTCTATAATATTCATAATTTGCGAGGTGAAACAATCTCCGTTTACTTTTATAAATCTGCCTGAGGCAGAATCGTAACGGCAGACACCTCCGGCTCTTTCTCCAAACCAAAGGTTCCCTGCTTTATCTTCTAAAATACATTGAACAGCATTACTGCCAAGACCTTGTTCCTTTGTAAAATTTATAACTGATTTGCCACCGGTCTTGTCGGCAGCCGGGTTGTAACGAAATACTCCCCAGCCATCGCTGCCTATCCAAATATTTCCAGCCCTATCTTCTACAATACAATTAATATGAAATTTGCCCAGTTCTTCTTTCGTTGAAAAATCTGTAAAGAATTTACCATCATAACGACATACTCCGTTCTCCGTGCTGAACCAAATATTTCCTGCTTTATCTTCAGATACAGATTCAATATTGTTATCGGTCAGACCATCTTGTTTTGTAAAATTGGTAAACCCACCTGAAGCTGCATCATAACGATACACTCCTGCACCGTAAGTGCCGAACCAAAGGTTCCCAACTTTATCCCGTATCCCGCAACGAAAAAAATATTCGTCTTTTTGTCCGTAGCAAGGAGTAATAAAAATTAAAAACAGTAGGGAGCAGATTTGCTTATATAGGCACAACTTTTTCATTTATCAGTTATTCTATTTTAAAATTTAATTTCTTGCAATCAGTTTGAAGTTCCGATGCAGCCCAAGCATGACGCATTACGTTTCGGGTTTTTGCGATGGCGAGGATTATTAACACTAAACTGTAAACTTTTTTTAGGACGAGTCACACCCCCTTCACGCCACCCATCACATAAACTCCTCCAATTTGGTAGGCTTTACGCGACTCGTGCGCATAAATTTTATATGGCTGCTATTGTTAGTCTTATATTAAATCCCCATTGCTTGTCTACCTTTTTCATGTCTTTCTAAAAAAACGAAAATACTAAACTAAAATCAACAAACTCTTTTCGCGTTTTACAAATATAACAATCCTTAAAACCTGTAATGATAGATTTATCAGTTAAACCTTTTTAAAAGAGAATGGCTAGTCTCACTTTCTGAATGCAATTTCCCAAATTTTTCAATTTGCTTTTCACAAGTATACAAAAAAACCTACTTTATTTATACGCATCAAAAAAATTTTCGAAATACTCCCTGAATGGAAAGCCAATCGATTGGAAGACTTGCTGCCATAAGAAAAGTTTAGTAGATTGATAACTGTAGTTGGTCGCTTGCTTACGAAACAAACAACTCAATTACATTTTCAATTTTACTCTTCAAGATGAACATGTATCTTAAAAAAGGAAAACAAAATATAAATGTGTCAGAATTTCCAATAATACAATTTCTTTTCATTTATCACTTTCCATTTGATCAATAATTGTGAATTTAAATCAGATTCAATTGGGTTTTTAATTTCACCCCAAGACAAAACACTACATTCAGAGTTAATTAATACCACTCTCTCTTTAGCTATTGCTATTTTATTCAATGCTGCTTTTTCACATTCATTTTTTTTAAATTCAGGTTTATCTGACAATGTGAATAAAGCAGAAAAACTAAATACTAAAAATACATACCAGAATTTGCTTTTCCCTGATAATATATGCATTATAAAAAAGGTAGATTTTCCGTAAAAAAAAATTAGAGCAATTGTGATAGGCATTATAGTATCGTATCTAACAATGTTTGGACGATAGCTTTTATAACCACCTAGAGGAAGCAAAATTATATAAAGAAAGGAGAACAAACCAATACATTTCATTATGTTTAGAATTTTTGCCCCTTCATCATTTTTAAAATACTTGTAAATTAAAACGGCATTGATTAAAATCATTAAAAGCAAAACAGGGAAACCAATTTTTTGAGTCAATACTGTATAAATTCCAAGGGGAATTCTAATATACCGTTGTGAAATTGGAATACTATCATTCAAGAAAATTGCGTTATTGGAACCGATATATAGTGAATACAAACTCAAAACACCGATTATTCCAAAAAATATTAATGGCGTTTTTGATGCCTTCATGAAATCAAGAGATAACTTTTGAAAAACAGAACCTCTACTTATAGTTTCGCCCTTCATACTAAGATTGAAAATCAAAACCAAAAAAATTACTAGAACAATTCCAGGCACCAAAGGACCGTTTAATGTTATGAAAATTGTTGATGCAAATATTATGAATAAGATAAACTTATTCGAAGGAAAAACAGAATCGTAAAAATAACATCTAAAAAAAGGAAGGTAAATTAGTAAAAGAATTGCACAAGGTAATGCATAAAAAAATGTGTATGTTATTGAAGGATCAATTATTCCCATATAACTCCGATAACCATTAGTTTGAAATAGAGGAACAATTAGAATTGCACTTAACAAAAAATCATTATTAAATATTTTTCGTTTTCCTGTAATGTAAAATGAAAACAATACAATGAAGGCAATCTGGATTGCTATTTTTGCCAATGCACAAGACAAATAAATGCTATCAATAGGATTAACAAAACGTTGCAAGAAACCTGGTAAATAATTAAAATATTCGTAAAACGTCAAATGTGCGAAAAAGCGATTAGGATTTGGATAAATAGCATTTTTAGTTATTACCGAAACCCCAAAAGGATCTTTAAATATTTGTGCAACACCATTTCCTGGGACGATACCGCCTGCCATATCCCCATCCAACGGCATACTTAAATGTTGAACAAAAGAATAGCCGATATCTGACAATAAAAGCAGAATCAGAAAATAGCTTGTTGTTTTTTTAAACATAATGAATATTGCTAATCTATTCTACTTTTGTAATATAGTTTTCCATTTTGAATTTAGCAAAGTAACTAAAACCATTTAGTATCTGCTGTTGAGTCAACCTTCCACAAATAAGTTCACAGGAAGGATTGTCCAATTAGAAAAAGAAGCATTTTAATGTATCAGATTTTTCCAATTCAGTGGGCTAATGTTTGATAAAAAACTTGGAATAACCATCTGACCTTTTAAGAGTGTGAGTGTAATCGATTAATCTTTTACAAATCTGATTTGCCGATCTGTTTGTGCCGGATTGTTGGAAGTCTTTATTCGTAAATAATAAATTCCAGAAGCAAGATCATTGACTGTTGAATGAATTGAGTTAAATCCTTTTTGTGTGCTCACTAAATCAGTACGAACAATTTTACCAAGCATATCAACAAATTCGATGATGGCTTCTCCTTTGGTATTTTCATAAAATGTTGTGACGATGTTTTCTGAACCTGGATTTGGGTAAACAGAAATATCATTAATGCCATCTTTGCAATTCACAGCAACTGTTTCTGAAAAACCAAAATGGTCGTCGATGTCAACTTGTCGCAGGCGATAATATCGAATTCCTTTACAGCGATCGTTGTCAATCAATTTGTAAAAATGATTGACTGTAGAAATTCCAGCTCCATAACCTCTAATAGTTCCGATAGTTTCCCATTCTTCACCATCAATACTTCTTTGCACTTCAAAATAATCATTGTTTGTTTCAGAAGCCGTTTCCCATTGGCACAATACATTTTCACCTTCAGGTTCTGCTGTGAAATAAAGTAATTCTATTGGTAGAGGTTGTGTAGATTGAACAGTTGTAAATAAGGCATTGAAAGAAGTTCCTGTTGTTGCAGGACTATTAATGTTCACTCGTTGTGTATTGCCGGCAGTGCTGGTAATAACGCATTGACCGATCAATCCCCAGCTAGCAGTCAAACTCGGATTTGAAGCGATGTCAGCCTTTGCAACTGTCCATCCCATTCCAGAATTATTCGATTGCCCACTATTAAAGAGTGTCATTTTATAAACACCATTAAAAGGCGAAGGTGCCAATTTTGAGAATGACCAATAACCATGATTGAACATGGCTAATGCATCATACGTTGCATATAAACATTCACTCGCTGTTGGACCGAGCGCAGGGGGAGTCATTCCAGGCCATGGGTCAAAGGAAGCGAGAAGACTAGGAATAACAGTTCCACTTGAGAAAGTAACATTGGCTAATTCATATCCACCTGGAGTTAATGAATCTCCTACAGGGAAGTCAAGAGAAAATGGAGGACCGATCGCTGTAGATGGAAGTAGGTTTGCAAAACTGAATGTTGCGCCAATAGCAACAGCAGCAGTGAAGGTAGAGTTTACCGTTATGACATTTCCAGCAATGGCTGATATCTGAATAGTATTGGAAAGAATTCCAGGGCCAGAGACATACATATTAACAGCAAGTCCTACATTCGATGAAACAGTGAAAGAAGTTGCTCCTGAAACGATAGCTACAGAGTTTGTTGTAGTAACTAGATTGTTATAAACCGATCGTCTTAATTTACCATCGATATAACTCATAGCGTTGTGACCAATGATGGCTGAAGTTAAATTGTGCTTGATATTTACTTCTAGCAATGCACTCAAACGAGTATTGATAATTCCTTGAGCTAGTGTAAGTACACTGTCGATATTCATTTTGCTATTGGCACCAATGAGATATAATTTTCCAGAAGTTTTACTCATGCGAACTCTATTCAGAGTGATCGTTCCATTTGTATTGGTGAAATATTGGTTCAATGTTCCGTTAAATTCCAAATTGCTGTTTCCGATTCCAGTGAAAGTGACATTTCCATTATTGTTCAAGAAATCTCTTCCGACTCTCATATACTTACCATTGACATTAAAGATTGAAGTAGCAGATACGGTGGAGAAAGTTTGACTTACATCGATGTTACTGTTTAAGTTTACTTGTCCGGTCGCTTTAAAGATTGTTAAGTTGGCAAAAGAATTTGTACCGATGATGTTTCCTGTGATTAACTGATTTGTTGTTCCACTAAAACGTACCGTTGATCCTGGTTCAGCAATAAAAGTTCCGTTATTGGTAAAGTCACCACAGACATCTACGATTACACCAGACTTAATTCTTAGACTAGCTCCAGAATTGATTGTCAGATTTTTTACTTGTGTATTCGATGTCATCGTAGGCTGTCGCCCTGAAGCACTACCAGTGATGATTGCATCAATCGTACAAGAAGGCAAAGCATTACATGGAGCAGTTCCCCAATTTGAAGTTGAACTAAACATTGTATCAACACCACCATTCCAAGTAACAGAAGTTGGATTAGAAGCTATCGGCGATCCCATCCAATCGAGAGTAAAACCAGTTACGAAGTTAGGCGGATTCCAATTGTCAATTAAGATAAGATACGTTCGAATTCCTGCAGAAGTAATTGCTGGTTCCCAACTTGCATTTGGATCTGGAATAGAAATTCCTGTTTGTCCAGTTGTTGTTACCCAATTACAACGGATAGAAGGCAACGTATGTGTTTGAATAGAGGCACATGCATTTGCCACACCAGTCACATCCCACATAATAAAATCGTAGTCAGTAACAGAATTAACAGCAAACTGTAGGGTACCAGGATTAACAGTTACACGATACCAAATTGAATTTCTTTCGCCATTCTGCCAGCAGTCATAAGTTGGAGAAAAGTCACAAATATTTCCAAAGTTCAATGGTCCTGGATCTGGAACCACGATATTTGTAGCGCCACAAACTTCATAAGGGAAGTCGCAATCTTGTAAATACACTGGAGCATAACTAACAGTTGCACCATCAACGACAGTAATTTCAAATGAACCTGTCATACTATTATAACCATCTACCGCTATGAAAATAGTATCGCCTGGTGTTTGTCCTGAAATCGTTAATTCTGAATAGTCGTGATAACTCTGATTATTTTGTGTTCCACAATCTGGACCATCATCATTACAACCTTTGCTGGTATAAATTGTTGAAGCGTTTGCACATCCACTTGTAAAAGTGAATGCTTGTATTTGAGTATCAGTTAAAGTTAAAGGGTGAGTTCTTATTCTAATGGAACCACCAGTGGGAACTACAGCTTTGTACCAAACCGTATTTACGATTCCACCCACAACACATTGAGCTGAGTTGGGCGGTTCATTATTTCCTCCTGAACAGGTATTGAATCCGGCAGCAGTTCCCCCAAGTGGAATATAAACAGAAGCACAAGGAAGATCATTCGGCGGAGAGCATGCACTTGATAAACATAAATCAAAATTACCTGTGTTCGCCGGATTGACAGTCCAGATTCGAATATAATAACTTGTTCCAGAAATAACAGGAATAGAGAGGAGGGGTAAACTATTCCCTGCTGAATTATCATCACAAGCCAAGAGAGTAAAAGCTCCACAAGATCCTGTGTAAATTGCCATAGCGGCATCAGCAGTTGGATTGACAGAAGAAGGCTGTGTTTTCACGAGTAAGCTACCTGTAAAAGAAGCGGTAAATGCCAGCCAAACATCACCTGTTACACCGTCAATAAAATTTCCGCATGTTGGAGTTGGGTAGCCTGCAGTAGGCGAAGGGGAAGCACATTCTGTGCTGTAGGTTCCATAAGAACAAGCAGTGTTATTGGCAATTGTACCTAAGTTAAAATAAGTTGCACAAGCATCATATGTGTTAGCTGTTCCTAATTGCGTAATCGAAATATCAAATGGAATATTGTTTGTTGCATTGAGAGGGTTATTATCTACAACGAAATAATAAGTAACACCTGCAATAAGTGTTACCGAATTGATTCGAATGATTCCTGTGATTCCTGCTACATTTGCGATACAATGCGTAAGTCCAGCGTTTGGACAGCCATCATAGATAAAAACACTGGGGTTTGTTCCTGTCGAGGTTAACTGAATCTGAGCACAAATATTAGCAGTAGGAGTGTACGAAAAAACATAATCTTCTCCATTTAAATACGGATCATGACATTGAGCATTGGCACTGTCATAATCATTTCCATAGCCTGCCGTTGTCAAACCAGACTGTGAAAAAGGTAAACCGCATATAGTTGTTGCCGTTGAGCAATCTGTTCCATTTGAAACTCCAGAGACATTATTTCCCTGATCTGTCACACAAATTTGAAATTTACCAACTACGTCTCCATCAACAGTCACTCGAATATAAAGAACTTCTAAACTGCACGGTCTGTTAATTTTAATTTCACCAAAGCCAGGATTAGCACTGCTGGTAGTTGCGCAACCTAATGATGTTCCTCCACAAGAAGAGAAAACTTCGAGTGTAGTTCCAAGGGCAGGTGTACAGGCACCAGCAATTGTTGTGATTTTAATATTTGAAATTCCAGGCAGCTTTGTGAATTTAAACCAGACGTCTTTATTGTCAGTAGTAGAACAAATATTTGTTCCAGAAGTACTAGCATTAACATTAGAGAATGTCTGATAAGTGCAAGTAGAATTTATTGTTCCTAAATCCTTAGCAGGAAAAGCACCCGAACAATTATCGTTTTTAGAAATTGGATTCCAGATGTAAGCTACACCGACGGGTCTTGTTGCTATGTTTGCTGGATCAGTGTTGACACTATCAGGACTACCAACACTAA
>JANLRG010000081.1:0-1169 GCA_031361545.1 Bacteroidota bacterium | reverse complement strand
CTGATGAGCACAAGCGTACCAAACTCAGGCGGGTTGTTTTCAGATAATTTATTGTGGCTCATTATTTCTCCTCTGATTGCATTGCTTTTTGGTAATAAAAAATCCGGCTTCTTCTGGCTGTGTTGCTTATTCTTATTTTCCACTTATCTTTATCTCTACGGAACTTCTGAAAATCATGCACAAATATTTAACCAACAGGTTGATATTACTTACTATTACATAAGCTATTCTTTCCTCTTTTTATTCATTTTTGGTATCGTTATCATTTTTGAAATAGGTCAAACGCTTATAATTAAAATGCTGAATGTGAAAACGATGTTACTTGAGCAACAAAAATTAGAAATTTCTCAAAAGAATGAAGAAATTGAAGCCGCGTATGAACAACTTCAAATAAAAAACGCCGAACTCGAAGCCACCCAAGCAAAACTCATCTATACCAATGGGGAACTTGAAAATTTTGCTTACGCAGCTGCCCACGACCTCAAGGAACCGCTCCGAATGATAGGCATGTACACAGGCTTATCTAAAAAGAGGATGGTGACTTTACAAGATAAACCAACTATTGAATATATGGGTTATGTGACTGATGGCATTGACAGAATGCAACGCCTTCTCGATGACTTGCTTCAATATTCGCGCACTGGTAAGAAACAAGAAGATTGCAAAGAAATTGACTTGAATGGTGTTCTTTTTGTTGTTATTAGTAATATGATGGCTACGATGAAAGATACACAAGCTACTATTATTATTAATGACCTGCCCATTGTAGAGGGTTCTACCACAGAAATGATTCAGCTTTTTCAAAATTTGATTGCCAACGCTATCAAATTCCGTAAATCGGGTGTAGTTCCTGAAATCAAAATCACGGCATCAGATGAAGGCGATAATTATCTTATAGCACTCGATGACAATGGTATCGGTATTAAAAAAGAATTTCATGATAAAGTTTTTGCTATTTTTGAACGCCTACATTCGCGCAACGAATTTGAGGGCAGCGGTATTGGTTTGGCTACTTGTAAAAAAATAGTTGCTGGTGCTGGAGGTAAAATTTGGCTTGATAGTACTGAGGGGGTAGGCACTACCTTCTATTTCACTTTCCCTAAACCAAGTGTCAATTAAAACCCGCCCTATTTTCCAAATTCCAAATTCCCAACTCCAAATTCCTAACT
>JANLRG010000138.1:0-1960 GCA_031361545.1 Bacteroidota bacterium | reverse complement strand
GTACCAATGCGGCTTCCTCCACACTCCTAAAAGACTACCGTGGCATCGGTCTGTTCGGTGGTAATCTTTATGGTTATTTGTCTGCAGGTACGATTGAAGGCAATGGTCAAACTATAAGCGGCATGGGTGCAGAGGGTACACAATTCGTCTTTTTTGACAGAGATGCTGCCGTAGATTGGGCAGGTACTGGTTTTGACCTTCTCTACTTAGCGGATAGAAACAGTGGTATCCGCAAGTTTTATTATAACGGTTCGGCATGGATTGCCGCAGGTGTTTCAGGATTTATAGCAGTGAGTACTGCTCCAGCGGGTGGAGTCCAATCATTAACCGGTAGAATTGAAGGCGGTAAGCCAGCACTGTATTTCACTAAGGCAATCATCTCTTCTTCTGTGTATGTATCAAGCCATCTAATAAAAGCCGTTGATAATGCTGCCAGAGATGCGGCATGGGATATTACAGGTGGTTTTCCTACTTATACATTATTGGCAAATACCGATAATACAGAAAAGCTCATGGGCGTTGCTTTCACGCCCGGTTCTGATTTGGTAACGATTCCTGTCGAATTGATGACTTTCAAAGGCTCGCTCATCCAAGACAAAGCTAATTTGCAATGGATAACCGCTTCTGAAAGAAACGCCAAAGAGTTTATCGTTGAAAAAAGCACCAATGGCAAAGAGTTTAACGCCATCGGTACTGTTGCCGCAAAAAACAGTGCGGTCAAAAGCGTCTATACTTTTGATGATGTTCAATTGAGCGAAGACATCAACTACTACCGCTTGAAAATGATGGATTTTGATGGTTCTTACAAATATAGTAATGTCGTTGCCATCAAGTTAGGCGGTAAAGGCGCCAAAGGATTGAGCGTCTTCCCGAACCCTGTTGCCCATACACTTACTATTGACCATACCGCTGCCGCAGACGATGCCATCATCCGCATTTTCTCTCTTGCTGGCAGTAGCGTTATTCAATACAATGTCGCTAAAAACGCCACACAAACCAGTGTGGACGCTTCGCAACTACCAGCAGGTCAATACTTTATCAATTATATCAGCAAAGGTATGTCTGTCACCACTTCTTTTGTGAAGTAAACTTTATGAGTTATGAGTTATGAGTTATCATAACTCATAACTCATAACTCATAACTCTGTTTAACCACCCTTTTTAAACAATTCTTTTATTATCAATTTTTTAAACAATATAGAATGAAGAAATTATTTACACTGGTTTTTTTGGTCGCTTTGGGCATTACATCAGTATTTGCTCAAACAGCAACAGACGGTGACTATAGGTCTCGTATTACAGGAAACTGGAATACAGCTGCTACTTGGGAAGTCAGAGCTTCTGGTACTTGGTCAACGGCATCATCTGCACCGACTTCCTCTAATAATGTCTATATTCAAAGAGGACATACCATTACGGCTGATGGTGCAGTTGAGTGCAAAGATTTGCAGGTGAATACGTCTGGCATACTGACCATTGGTGCTAATAGCGTTTCTGTCAACGGCAAACTTAGAGCTTGGGTGAATTCAAGTACAGTAGCAACAATGGCTGCTTCGGGTACTACTGGTACGCTTACAACCACAGCAGCACATGGGTTTACAACGGGTCAGTCAGTTTCTATGACAAATATTGCCCCAAATGGAACGACATTCAATAGAATTGCAACTATAACAGTCGTTGATGCGACAACTTTTACCTACACAATACCTACTGCAACAATTGCAACAGTCGCTGCAACGGCAGGGACAGCGTTACTGCAATCTGCTGTTACAGGTGCGGCAGATGGGGCTTTTTATAATCAAGCAAACTCAACCTCAGCTACTACTGCAATGATTACGACATCAGGGAGTGGTGTCCTTAAATTTGTTGGCAATACCAGAAATATTACAAATTCAGGAGAGTGGGGTACAGCGGCTACATCAGGCTCTGGCATCAATAATTGCTCAATAGAATTTGCTTT
>JANLRG010000128.1:0-12048 GCA_031361545.1 Bacteroidota bacterium | reverse complement strand
CCTCAATATTTTTCCCTTCTCCATCTTCAATTTTCCATCCTCAATATTTTTCCCTTCTCCATCTTCAATTTTCCATCCTCAATATTTTTCCCTTCTCCATCTTCAATTTTCCATCCTCAATATTTTTCCCTTTTTTCCTCTGTATTAATCCAAGACACGATATAAACGTTCACCTATTGAAAAATAAGTTAACGCTTCCCTCGTTTGTCGATTTGAAATCTCCACTTTTGAGGCCTAATCAATTTATACTTGAGTACTTTTAAAAAACTGGCAGGCCAAACTGCTATCTACGGATTAAGCAGCATTGTTGGCCGCTTTTTGAATTATCTTCTGGTTCCTATTTATACTCGCGTTTTTGAAGCGGGGGAGTATGGTGTCGTAACGCAATTGTATGCTTACATCGCATTCATGACGGTGCTCTTTACCTATGGACTCGACATTACTTTCTTTCGCTATTTTCAATCGGAAAAAGGAAATCCAAAAGTCTATAGCACTTCTTTAATCTCTATCATTTTCTCCTCTGTTCTTTTTGCCGGACTCATCATTTTCTTTTCGCAGAACCTTTCTGGAATCATTGGTAGTTCTCATGAAGGATTAATCGGCCCCGATCCTGATCGGCCATTCTACATTTCTCTTTTCGCTGCAATACTTGCTTTCGATGCTATCACTGCCGTTCCCTTTGCCAAATTACGGCAAGAAAATAGAGCTAAAAAATTTGCATTCGTTCGATTATCAAACATTGCAATCAATATCGCTTTAAATCTTTTTTTCTTAATTGTTTGTCCAGCCATTCTAAAAAATAATCCGTCGTCATGGATTACTATTTTCTATAAAGCAGATTTCGGTGTAGGTTATGTTTTCATTTCAAACCTCATTGCCTCGTTTATCACATTTGTTTTGCTCGCATCCGACATTTTTAAAATGGAATGGAAATTTGACAAAACACTTTGGAAAACGATGATGATTTACTCCTTGCCATTAATGGTCGCAGGTTTGGCTGGAATGATTAACGAAACTTTCGATAGGGTGTTAATTCCAATTTTAATTGAAAATAAAAACGAAGCAATGTCGCAACTCGGAATTTATGGAGCATGTTACAAATTGTCAATTCTAATGACGCTTTTCATTCAAACATTCCGATATGCCGCTGAGCCATTTTTCTTTAATCATTCAACGAAAGAAAATCCTCAGAAAACATTTGCCGAGGTCATGAATTATTTTGTGATTGTTTGTGCTTTCATCTTTTTAGGAATAATGCTTTTTATGGGATTCATTCAAACGTTTATCGGAGAAAAATTCAGAAGCGGAATTGCCGTCGTTCCAATTTTGTTAATGGCAAATTTATGTCTCGGCGTTTTTTACAATTTATCAATCTGGTATAAGCTCACCGGAAAAACAAAGTGGGGCGCATGGCTGGCCCTCTTTGGCGCTATCATTACCTTAATCTGCAACTTTGTTCTTATCCCCACAATGGGTTATATGGGAGCTGCATGGACAACTTTGCTGTGTTACGCATCCATGATGATTCTTTCTTATGTTGTTGGACAAAAAATTTATCCGGTTCCGTATAATTTAAAATCGTTCTTCTATTTCATCGGACTCTCTCTTGGTTTATGGGCCTTTGGTCACTTTATCGATATAAATCTGATTCCTGGAAAAATCATGTCCATCATTATTAATTTACTGATATTATTTGCCTTTATCGTATTGGCGTATGCTAACTTGAGGAAAAAAAATAATTACCTTCGCACCTCAAATGATAATTAAATAATATCAGCAATTTTCTACCAATGAACGTTAACATTGTCAATCAATCACATCATTCTCTTCCAGCTTATGAAACTCTTCATGCTGCTGGAATGGATATTCGTGCATTTCTTTCCGAAGCTATTATTCTAAAACCGCTTGAACGAGCAATTGTCCCAACGGGTTTATTTATTGAATTGCCTGCAGGTTTTGAAGCGCAAGTTCGTCCAAGATCTGGTCTCGCTGCTAAAAAGGGTGTAACTGTTCTCAATACACCAGGCACAATTGACGCTGATTACAGAGGCGAGATTAAAGTGATACTGGTCAATCTTTCTTCAGAAAATTTTGTGATCAATGATGGAGAACGCATTGCACAAATTATAATTGCCAAACACGAGAGAGTTGAATGGAACATTGCTGAGTCGTTACAAGACAGCGAAAGAGGAGCCGGAGGATTTGGCTCTACAGGAACAAAATAAATATTACAAATCAGATATATTAGAATGAAAATTATAGTACCAATGGCCGGAATGGGCAAACGTATGCGCCCACATACTTTAACAGTTCCAAAACCTTTAATACCTGTCGCCGGAAAACCGATTGTACAATGGTTGGTTGAAGACATTATAAAAGTTTGTGATGATAAAGTTGATGAAATTGCTTTTGTAATTGGTGAATTTGGAGAAGAGGCAGAAAAACAATTGATCGGTATTGCCGAAAAATTGGGGGCCAAAGGAACAATTCATCATCAGGTTGAACCACTCGGAACGGCTCATGCAATTTTGTGTGCGCAGAGTGCGTTAAAAGATAAAGTGATTGTCGCTTTTGCAGATACACTTTTCCGCGCAGATTTTACAATCGATGATAAACAAGAAGGAGTAATTTGGGTTAATAAAATTGAAGATCCTAGAATGTTCGGAGTAGTGAAATTAAATAGTGACGGAGTGATAACAGATTTCGTAGAAAAGCCTTCTACATTTGTTTCTAATCTGGCTATCATCGGAATTTATTATTTCAAAGATGGCGAATATCTTAGAAAAGAATTGCAATATCTTTTAGATAATAATATCAAAGAAAAAGGAGAGTATCAATTGACAAATGCTCTCGAAAATATGAAGCAAAAAGGAACACGATTTGTTCCCGGAAAAGTGGATGAATGGCTGGATTGTGGAAATAAAAATGCAACAGTCTATACTAACAAACGAGTACTCGAAATTCATCGCTCGACTAAAATGATTTCCTCTTCTGTAAAGAAAGAAAATGCTATTATTATCGAACCGTGTTTTATTGGGGAAAATGTTGAGTTGAAAAACTGTATCGTTGGTCCCCATGTTTCCATTGGTGATGGAACAAAAATATCTGGGTCAGTTATTTCAAATTCAATTATTCAATCCAATGCAAAAGTTACAAATTGCGTAATTGATAATTCAATGATTGGAAACTTTGTTGATTATTCTCATCACCCCGAAGAACTAAGCATCAGCGATTATTCAACTCATCAATAATAAAAATCGGTTTTATCCGAATATGTATGAATAGATTTTTTTACATCGTACTCAGCATTGTTCTACTTGCAGGCTGCAAAGGAAGTCAGACAGCTTCAAACATTTCAAAAGCGCCAGCCACCAAAAGTAATTTGAGCGACTCTCAAAAAGCGGAGGTGACTTACGCTTTCTTCAACGCCAACAAAGAAAAAATTCTCGGTAATTTTGATAATGCTGCCTCGCTGTTTGCTGACGTGATACGAAAAGATCCAACCAATGCAGCAGCAATGTATGAATTGGCAAATATTTATGGCGGACAAAAAAAATATGCTGATGCTTTGTATTTTGCTAAAGGTGCTTATCAAATAGACAAAAAAAATAAGTGGTATGTAAATACCTATACAGATCTTTTGCAAAAGAATAAAAAATTTTCGGAGGCGGCTGCCATCCTGGAAAAAGCGGTCCAGGATAATCCATCCAATGTTGATTTTTATTATGAGTGGGCAACAGCATTATTGTATGCTGAAAAACCAAATGATGCAATTAAAGTTTATGATAAATTAGAAGGGCAAGTTGGAGAAAACAGAGAGATTGTTATGCAAAAATCTCGGATCTACCAACGGCTCAATAAAAATGATAAAGCGCTTGAAGAATTAAATAAATTAATTGCATCGGATCCAAAAGACTCGCAAGCTTATGGAATGGTTGCTGAAATTTATCAGGCAATGGGCAAAAATGATTTAGCATTGGCGACTTATAAAAAGATTTTGGACATCGACCCTGACAATCCATATATTCATTTGTCACTGGCAGATTTTTATCGCAATGCAGGAGAGAAAGAAAAATCTGTTGAAGAGTTAAAGAAAGCATTCCTGAATAAGGAATTGGATATCGACACTAAAATTAGCATCCTCGGTTCTTATTATTCGCTCATTGAAGTGCATCCTGAATTGAAAGAACAAGCTCTTGATATGTGTAAATTATTGGTTCAGGCAAACGATAATGAACCGCGAGCACATGCTGTTTATGGTGATTTTTTAATTCAAGATAAAAAATATCCTGAAGCCAAAGAGCAATACATGAAAGCCAAACAACTTGGCTCTAACGATTATGCTGTTTATAGTCAGCTTATGTTTTTGAATTCGCAAATTCAAGATTGGCAGGAACTCTCAAAGATCAGCAATGAAGCAATGACTTTGTTTCCTGAACAGCCGCTGCCTTATTTTTTTAATGGACTTTCACTTTCTCAAAATAAAAAGTTTAACGACGCTGTTTCTTCTTTTAATACCGGATTGAAATTGGTTGTCGATAATAAAAATCTCGAAGGTCAATTTTATGCAGGTCTTGGTGATGCTTATAATGAATTGAGAGATTATGTTAAGAGTGATATTAGCTATGATAAGGCCTTAGAATTAAATTCTAAGGATGCTAATGTGATGAATAATTATGCCTACTATCTTTCTGTTAGAAAAGAGAAGTTGGATAAAGCAGAACAACTTTCCTTAAAGTCAAACGAACTTGAACCCAATCAGGCATCTTATGAAGACACCTATGGATGGATTATGTTTCAACAAGGTAAATTTGCCGATGCAAAAATTTGGATTGAAAAATCGTTAGTAAATGGAAGCGATAAAAGCGCAACGGTGTTAGAACACTATGGCGATATCCTTTTTAAATTAGGAGAGACAACAAAGGCTTTTGAAAATTGGCAAAAAGCCAAAGCAGCCGGAGAAGGAGCATCAGAGTTTTTGGACAGAAAAATTTCAGAAAAAAAATTATTCGAATAATATTTCCTAATGGTTCTACTTCTACAATTTTATTTGAATTATTTTAAAAAGCATGCTTACAAATTAGTAAAGATGACATTGATTTGTTGTGTTCTTTTTTCTTATGCATGTAAAACGCAGAAGAAGATTGTTGAAACACCAAATGCAAGTACCAAATTAAAGGGTAATGAAATTATTCAAGTCTTTGATAGTGTAATGATGCACCGGTTTAATTTTAATTATTTGACTGCAAAAGCGAATGTTGACTTTACCGATAAAACCGGCGACACCAGAACTTTTGATATTAATTTGAGAGTTCATAGAGATAGTTTAATCTGGATTTCTATTACACCATTATTAGGGATAGAGGCCGCACGACTATTAATTACAACCGACAGTGTTTTTATCTTAGATCGTGTTCACAAAACCGTTTCCAGAAAAGGCCTGAATTATTTTGAAGAATCATTAAAGACGAATGTAAATTACGAAATGGTTCAGGCGGTTATCGTTGGCAATTATTTTCAATATCTAAAAAATGAAAAATTAAAATCTCTTTACGAAGAAGACCCTTTTGTTATTTTAAGTTCAATGAATAAAAGACAACTTCGTCGTGCTGCAGAAGAGAAAGATCCTAGTCGTCCTGTCATTCAGGATTTTTGGATTGATGGAAATTATAGAATTGCAAAATCTAAAATTACTGACGATCGACGAGATCGTTGGGTAGAAGCTACCTACAAAAATTTTACCGATGTCAATGGATCACTTTTCCCTACTGGTTTGGTTGTCACAATTAGCGGAGCAACTCCGACGATTATCAAATTAGAATACAACAAAGTCGCTACTGCTGATTCTTTACAGATGCCGTTTTCTATTCCGGAAAAATACAATGAGAATTAAAAAAATTGAGAATTGAGAATTGATTTTGGAAAATTGAAAATAATTCACGCTTAATTTAAAGTGGAGTTTGATTAATAACGTTTTTCATTCCACTGAGACTAATTTATTCTTATTTGCAGAATATTTTAGGAATGAAGAACGACTTACACAAACTGAGAAGCGACATCCTTCAGGAACTTGTTCGTGATATGCGCAATGGAACATCGTTGGGAATTACAACTTGAGAATCGAAGAGGAAAAAAGGGTGAGAATTAAAAAAATGGTGAATTGTGAATTGAAACTGGAGAATTGAATGGAGAGTTGAAACTAAACTTTGAACGATGAAACTTGAACCATGAACCATGAAACTAAAATAATCGTATAAGGAAAAAAATTGAGAATTTCTTGTTGATGATTGAAGATTTGATTTTCTTTCGGGAGGCCAGAAAGGTTCTTAGAAATTCAAAAAAACTGACTTATTGGGCCCAACTTTTTCCTGTATCTTACGTTCAAAGTACCTCTTATATCGGCGGAATATCCATGTTTTTGACCACAGGCATTTTAAAGCAATCAATCATTTACCTCTCAAAAAAGAATGTAACAATCTTTTTGTCAGTGACTTGTCTGCTCTTATGTATTTCCGCTACTTCTTACAGTCAGTCTAAAAGAGATCTTGAAAGAAAAAAAGATGCGCTTCATAAAGATATTGAGTACACCAACCAACTTCTGAGTCAAACTAAAAAGCATAAATCGGCATCGCTTAATGAGTTGGTGACGCTCAATAAAAAAATCTCCTATCGTTCAGAATTGATATCGACGATTAACACAGAGATTTCTTCCGTGGATCAGGAGATCGGACATGTTAGTACCAATATAGATTCTTTGTCGAACCGTTTGAACGACTTGAAAAAGCAATATGGACAGATGTTGTATTATGCTTATCAAAATCAAAATTCCTTTTCTAAAATTATGTTTGTTTTTTCGGCTGGAGATTTTAATCAGGCTTATAAACGTTTGCAATTTCTTCATCACTTATCTGAATATAGAATTCGTCAGCGAGATGTTATTGTTGGAGTGCAAGATTCTTTGCACGGTAAAAAAAATCAGCTTCAAGTAGTGAAGGCGGATAAAAAACAATTGCTTTCATCACAAAAAAAAGAAAAGAATCAGCTTGACAAAGAAAAAGTAGAGCAGGTGACTATGCTCAACAATCTTACTGTGAAAGAGAAAAAACTTCGAGGTGAATTACGTGAGAAATCTAGGCAAGAACAAAATTTGGCTAATAAAATTGAAGACATTATCATCAAAGAAATTGAGATGGCTAAGGCCGCTAATAAAAAGCGTTCCAACTCTACAATGACTGCCAATGCGAGTACAAGAAAAACGGAAGTTCCAAATGTTGGCGCTTCAGTTTTATCGAATACCCCGGAAACAATAAAACTTAGTAACGATTTTGAAAGTAACAAAGGTCATTTGCCATGGCCCGTAGAGCAGGGAATTATTTCGAGTTCTTTTGGTCGCCACGCTCATCCGATTTGGAAAGATGTGATCACCAATAATAATGGTATCAATATTAATTCTGGGAGAGGATCTAAAGCAAGATCGATATTTGAAGGGAAAGTAATACGTGTTCTTTTGGTGGTCGATAAATATGCGGTATTAGTTCAACATGGAGAATACTTTACACTCTATAGCAATTTGGAACAAGTATATGTAAAGGCAGGAGACAAAGTCATTACCAAGCAACCACTCGGAATGATTCAAACAAACGATGACGAAGGGAAAACGGAATTGCACCTTGAAATATGGCGCGGCAGCAATAAAATGGATCCTGAAAATTGGATTGCTTCCCGCCGTTAGAATCTTTTAATGCGTTTTTTGAACGACTTTCTGCTCTAAGAGAACGTTTAGACTTCATATTTCTAACTTGTCAGCTATACTGATATGTAGTATATTTGTCGCAGTCATAGAGGGAATTACTCTCGATAAATTGTTAGACTAAAAAAGCAAACAAAATGATCTCATCTATTTTAATCGGAATGTTAGGCGGCCTCGGAGGAGGAGAAATTTTTCTGCTTCTGGTAGTAATCCTAATTTTTTTCGGTGCTAAAAGAATTCCAGACTTAGCACGAGGTTTAGGAAAAGGTATCAAAGAATTCAAAGACGCTAAAGATGGCGTTGAATCGAAAGAAGAAGAAAAGAAGTAATTATTTAGAACTTCGTATTCGTTCTATTAATTCAACAAGAATCACTTCGCTATGTGGCTCTAGTGCTTCATGATTATTTGTTGCCAATTCATGGAGCAATTTTTTACCTTTTTGTACACTGATAAAACAAATAGAGTGCATATAACTTTCACTCGGCTTATTTACTTTTTCCACAAACAACCAACCAACTTTTCGTTTATTATTCTTTAAATAAAGAGTTGCTATTTTATTGAGATGTGGAGTAATATCATCTAAACCCATAAGATCGAATTTGATTGTTGATGCTGTTGTGTATTGCACTTGCGTAAGTTTCTTCTAGAATTTCTTCTTCTTCGCGTGTGCTTTTTTCACTGTTGATAATGGCCGTAATGTCGATTCGCGTCACATTTTTTTCCAACGTGCTGATTTCAAAAACCATTTGTCTTTGTCGACGAAACCATCCACCTTCTTGGTAGGCGACTATTACTGAAGGGTTCATTGTTTGAACGATGAAGCCTTTACGGATCAACAATTCTTTTAGTCTTGACAAAACTTCGGGCAAAGCGAGGCCCAGCAGCGCAGTTTCCATGTGCTTTTATTTTTTTAGTCAGCAGATGCAACGGCACCTGCTCGGTTATTAAATGGTTTTTTTGGAATGTGCTCTTTTCTTAGAAAACGAACACGCAGATTTGAAAGACATTTCGAAAATACCACCTACACCATGCTTTGTCCATTTATTTAAGCAGACCGACTGTTGTAGGTCGTCAACGAGTTAGTTTCACTTGGTAAATGACTAATTTTGATTGGGTGAAAGTCTCACCTGGCGAAGGATTCAAGGCAATGGTGGTGTTATTTCGTGGCCTATAAAAGAGACCTTTGTCCACCAACAATTAAAAATTCCTCTTTTATGCGGAAAAATAATACTTTGACTACAAAATCAATTCGACAATGATTCCCGATTGTAGAATAAATTAACTGTCTTTGAAGTTAATAGAGGGAAGTCCACTCAGTTTAACATTCATCTTCAGCCAATCTCCTAACTTATTTCCCATTTTGCCGTCAATAGTTATTCCTAGAAAAGATATATGAGAGAATGATTTTTGAAATGTAAGAAGGTCAATGCTTTATGTGTATTTTCACGTCTGTTTCATCGTATTATGATGGACAATTAGCAGATTATCATATCTTTGAACTCCCTCAAAAAAAAGGCGAATGATTTAGGTGAGAGACCTCAAAAAAAAGGAAAGTCGAATGAAGAAATTAAAAGCTGTACTTACTCCCATTTCATTGCTCTTCGCAATGATTTTTTCTTTTCAGCCGACAATGGCTCAATTAATCAATGATCAAAAAACTGTGCTTCCTGATGGTTATGATCCGATTGTTGCGGCTCTCGATAGCCTCATAAGTCAAAATTATATTCAAAGATTAGGTTCGAGCGCTGCGTACTCCTATTCAAATGGAGGCCAAAAATCTGTAGATATTCCAACTTATTCAGGTGATGTGTACCAAAAGAGAATGGAGAAAATCCAAACTCCTATTCCACTGTGCTACAACAATCAAGTAAAAGAATACATCGACCTTTATGCTGTAAAACGGAGAAGTACCATGCAAAGAGTTATGGGGCTTTCAGGTTTTTATTTTCCGATGTTTGAACAAACTTTAGATCAGCAAGGCTTACCATTAGAGTTCAAATATCTTTCTATTGTTGAAAGTGCTCTCAACCCAATGGCAACTTCAAGAGTTGGTGCAACTGGATTGTGGCAATTTATGTTGGCAACAGGAAAACTTTATAATTTGAAAGTGAATTCTTTTATCGATGAAAGAAGAGATCCTGAAAAAGCTACCTATGCTGCTTGTCAGTATTTCAAAGATATGTATGCGATTTATCATGATTGGCTGCTCGTAATTGCTGCTTATAATTGTGGTGCCGGAAATGTGAATCGTGCCATTGCAAGAAGCGGAGGCAAACACACATTTTGGGAGATTGCTCAGTATCTACCAAGAGAAACCAGAGGCTATGTCCCGGCATTTATAGCCGTGACCTATCTGATGTCTTTTCCCGCTGAACACAACTTGACAGCCATTACACCACTCCTAAGCTATTTTGAAACGGATACTGTAATGGTAGATCAAAAAATTTCTCTGAAAGCAATTGCGGATGCTACCAATACTCCAATCGAACTTCTTCAATATTTGAATCCTATTTATAAAAAAGGATTTGTGCCCAATGCCGATGAGCCCATGAAAGTGACTTTGCCGGCTAATAAAATAAATACTTATTTGGCTAACCTTGCTTCTATTTTTAAACCAGAAGGAGAATCAGAAACTGCTAACCTGACTGCAAACAATAATTACTCAGATGATAATGAAGTCTCTGAAAGTATTCGAAAAATTCATAAAGTGAAAAGAGGAGAACATCTGCAAGCAATTGCAAATCGTTATCTCTGCTCTGTGGGTGATTTGAAAAAATGGAATCATTTAAAAAGTACTCGCTTATCAGCCGGACAACGACTGACAGTTTTCACACATGAGAAGACGCTGACTACTAAACTAGCTGTTAAAACAGATACAAAACCTGTCTTGAAGTCAACATCTGATAGTGTCCTTGCCAGTTCAATTGCTGAAACAAGCACAGCAAAAATGGCGGCTAAAGAGAATGATGGTGATGGCAAATTTATTTATCATACCGTTGCACCTGGCGATACTCTTTGGAAAATTGCTCAACGGTACAATGGATTGACAGTACAGCAAATCAAAGAGATCAACAAGCTTCAGTCCAACGATATTAAGGTCGGTTCTAGAATAAAAGTCATGGTTCAAGGTTAATCATGTCATAAAAGAGTTAAAAGGCATCCTAAATGGGTGCCTTTTTTTTGGTTATGAGAGGAGATTGTCTTAATTTTTATAATTTTGAATCAAATAAAAAATCCTCCCTCATGAAAAAATCAATCTTACTTTTGTCTTTATTGGCTATCACTTTTTATTCCTTCGGACAAGGTGTTCCTAATGGAAGTTTTGAAACTTGGACTCCTTTTGCTGCCTCTGGAGGAACAGGAGAATATCCGACTGGCTGGGTAACTACAGACAGTATTACAAAAGCGAATGGCGGAGTACAATCAGCCTGGAAAGGGACAGATTTTTTTGACGGAGCTTTCTCTTTACATTTGAAAACATCTCAGATAGTTTATTTTGGAATTCCTTTGAAAGGACCAGCGATTGCTACGAATGGGAATGTCCAGTTAGTAGGAGCAAATTTTGTATTCAGCGGAGGTTCTCCAGAGTCAAATCGACCTCGCTACTATAGTGGGAATTATAAATATACTAAAGGTGCTGCTGGAGATTCAGGAGAAGTTTCTGTTGTTCTTTACAGAAGAAATCCTATGTCAGGAAATAGAGATACTATTGCTGCAGGAATATTATCAATTACTCCATCCGTTAATTACAGTCCGTTTTTAGTCATGATGAATTATCGTGATTTTGTAAATGCTCCTGATACTTGTTTCATATTATTACAATCTAGTATCGGTACTCTTAATGGTGCAACAGTAGCTTTGAATAGCGAACTGGTAGTTGACTCAATAAATGTTGTTGGAACAGTTGGAATTGACGAAACAAATACTGCAATTAAATCGCTTTCTATTTTTCCAAATCCTTCTTCTGATTTCATAACGATTGAAGCTGATTTGACAAGTGTCCAAAAACTTTCTTTTGACATTTTTGATAACCGTGGTCGTTGGATTCGCTCTGGCAAAATGGCAACTAACAAAGAAACGATTGAAGTAGGAGACCTTTCAATTGGTCAATATGTTTTAAAGTTAAATGGAAATGGAAAACCACTCTCTGCTAAGTCGTTTACAATTACTAGATAAACGGAAGAAATAAAAATTGAGAATTGAAAAAGGAGTATTGAGAATTATTATAATTCTCAATACTCCTTTTTATTTGCATACTGCAGTCTCAATTTTAAATTCTCAATCTTCAATTATCCAT
>JANLRG010000104.1:0-1237 GCA_031361545.1 Bacteroidota bacterium | reverse complement strand
GAAGCAACGGCGCAATATTCAGTATTTTATGGCGAAGGGCGTGATAGCTACGATGTGTGGGGACGCACGGCGCATGAAAGTATTTTTAATGTCAAAGATGGCAATTTTCGTTGTCCAAATTCACAACAAGGTTATACAGGTTTTACGACTTGGACAAGGGGTCTGGCGTGGGCAATGTGCGGTTTTGCGGAACAACTCGAATGGTTAGAAACAGCCGACGATGAAGCCTTAAATCCTTTTGGCGGCAAAGAAACGCTTGAACGTATGATGTTAAAAGCCGCTCAAGCGACCTGCGATTTTTATATAGAAAACACGCCCATTGATGGCATTCCATATTGGGATACAGGCGCGCCAAATCTCTACAAATTAGGTAATTACTTAGAACAACCCGCCAATCCTTTTAATGATTTTGAACCTGTGGACAGTTCGGCGGCGGCGATTGGCGCACAAGGTTTGTTGCGTTTGGGCAAATATCTGACGGATAAAGGAAATACTGAGGATGGTAAAAAGTATTGGAATGCAGGACTCACAGTTGTGAATACTTCGCTCGATGAACCCTATTTGAGTACAAATGAAAACCATCAAGGTCTATTGCTTCATTCCATTTATCATCAACCAAATGGCTGGGATTATGTACCAAAAGGCAGCAAAATAGCCAATGGCGAATCAAGTATGTGGGGCGATTATCATATTCGAGAAGTGTGTTTTTATCTGCAACGCATTATTAATAACGAGGATTATTACACCTTTTTCAAGTACATCAATTAATTAGCTATCAGTTATTAAAATGAATTATCAACCTATGACAGACCTATCTAAATTGTGTATTCATACAATCACCATAAAGCCGTGGGACATCGAAACGGCGGCTAAAAACTTTGCAGCAGCAGGTTTGAAAGGCATAACTGTTTGGCGTGATGCGTTGACAGGTCGAAATATCAAAAAAACAGGCGATATACTGAGGGGTCATGATTTGTCTGTTGTTTCCCTTTGCAGAGGTGGGTTTTTCCCAAATATTGATACGTCAAAACGGCAATTAGCTATTGATGACAATCGAAAAGCCATTGAAGAAGCCTACGAATTGGGTACAAAACTGATTGTTCTCGTTTGTGGTGCTGACCCGGCACAATCTTTAGAAGAGTCTCGAAAACACATTCAGGAAGGCATCGAAACGCTTATTCCTGAAGCAGCGGCGGCAGACGTTCAATTAGCGATTGAGCCTTTGCACCCCATGTAT
>JANLRG010000100.1:0-23210 GCA_031361545.1 Bacteroidota bacterium | reverse complement strand
ATTACATAAGCATTGAAGGAAATGAAAATAAGAAATAGGATTCGATTAATTTTTTCATTTGTCTTTTTAATATTCTTAGGAATAACTTTTTTATCTGTTTTTTTCATTTCCTCTCACTATAGAAAACAAGAATTTTTTGAACGTTTAAAAGAACAATCCCATTTAACTTTAAAACTTTTAACAGAGGTAAAAGGTATCGATGAAGACATATTGCAAACAATTGATAAAAACACAATCAATAATTTATATGATGAAAAAATAATTTTATTTGATTCAACTGGAAAAAACATTTATACCAGCATTGACGATACGCCAATTCATTATTCAATAGAAATTATTAATCGAATAAAAATATCATCAGAACCTTTACAATTTACAGAAGGAACGTATGAAATTTATGCTGAAAAAATAAAAAGAGGAAATGAAATTTATTTTTCTATAGCAAAAGCCAATGACAAATATGGTTTACAAAAAATAACATATTTGGGTTGGACTTTATTTTTGGTGTATTTTATAGCCATTGCAATAGTAATTTATACCACCTTTTATTTTTCAAAACTAATTACAGATCCTATTAATCAATTAGCAGTTGAAATTGAAAAAACATCGTCGACTAACTTAAAGGAAATCGTTTCGATTCCAAACACAGAAGATGAAATTTCTTTTTTAGCAATTAAGTTTAATGAGTTGCTTCAAAGAATTGAAAAGTCATTTGCCTTTCAGAAATATTTCATACAACATGTTTCTCATGAATTGAAAACTCCAATGGCTGTTTTGATAGCAAACATAGAACGTATTTCCGACTTAAATTTAACTGAAGAACAAAAAGTTGGTTTAGATTTTCAAAAGAGTGGATTAATGCAATTAGCTAGCGTAATTAATACTTTACTCGATATTTCAAGATTTGAACAAAATGATGGTGAAATAAAAATGACCAAACTTCGAATTGACGAATTGATTTTTGAAACCATCAATGAGTTGAGCTTTGTTTATGAAAAAGCTCATTTCGATTTTAATATACAATCTGAAATTGAAGATGCTGACCAACTTATAGTCAATGGAAATGAAAGGATGCTTAGAATTGCAATGAATAATTTATTAAAGAATGCAATTGCTTATTCGTCAGATCAAGTTGTAACAATTAATCTTCATTTTGATAATTCCAGAATTAAAATAAATATCCTAAATAATGGAAAAATACTTTCTAATGAAGAGCAAGAACTTCTATATAAATATTTTTTCAGAGGAGAAAATAGTCGCCAAATCAAAGGTTTCGGACTAGGTCTAGTTTTAACAGATAAAATCATCCGAATTCATCAAGCGGATTTACTTTATTCCATTACACCTGAAGGCGAAAATTGTTTCACACTTTACTTTACTGTTAACACTTTTTCTTAATTGAGGTTATTCAAAAAAAAATTGATTCTTCACAAAATTTCTTTGCAAGATTTAAGATTTCAACTTACTTTTCAGCCTTAGTAAATTATGAACTTTACATTGCAAACCCCGCTCTACACGCTCTTTCTCCTTCTTTTATTGCCCTTTTCGACATTCAGTCAAACAACGACCGTACGCGGACTTGTGACTGATTCCAAAACTGGCGATCCTCTTCCTTTTGTTAGCGTATTTATTGATGGCACAACTGTCGGGAAAAACACCGATTTTAATGGACAATACTTTATTGAAACCAATAACCCTGGGAAGAAATTGAAATTCTCATTGGTTGGTTACAGTCCAGTAGTTAAAGATTTAGCTACAGGACAATCACAAATAATTTCAGTGAGTCTAAGTCAAGCAGTAAGAGAATTAAAAGCAATAGAAGTTAAAGCAACCAAACAGAGGTACAAAAATAAAAATAATCCTGCAGTAGAGTTGATTGATTCAGTAATTGCTCACAAAAAACAAAATCGAAAAGATCAATTCAATGCTTATCAATTTGAAAAGTATGAAAAAGTTCAGTTTGCATTAAGTAATATTAGTCAGAAATTTAAAGACAAAAAATATTTAAAAAAGTTCCAGTTCATTTTCGACAACCTCGACTCTAATCAAATGCCGGGAAAGGTAATCCTTCCAATGTTTTTACAAGAAACACTTTCCGATGTTTACTACAGAAAAGATCCTCAATCGAGTAAAGAAATAGTAAGAGGAAGCCATAAAGTAGATTACGATGATTTAGTCAATAGCGATGGTCTTACGGCCTTTGTCAGTTATCTCTATCAGGATGTCAACATATACAACAATACAGTTCCGTTATTAACCAATAATTTTATTAGTCCCATAGCAGATAATGGTGCTATTTTTTATCGATACTATATTTTAGATACATTATTTGTCGATGGCAAAAAATGTTTTCACATGTCATTCTATCCACGAAACAAAGCAGACTTTATATTTCAGGGGGAACTTTATATAACTTATGATAGTTCATATGCTGTAGTGAAAAATGAATTAACAGTTAATCCCGACATCAATTTAAATTTTGTAAAAGAATTAAAGCTAACACAAGAGTACAAAGAAATCGTGCCAGGAGAGTGGTTATTAGATCAAGATAAAACTTCAATAGATTTTGGAATTAGTCAGAAAGGTTTAGGAGTTTACGGAATGCGTTCAGTAAGTTATAGAGACTTTATTTTGAATCAGCCCAAACCAGATACTTTTTATACAGGTCTTCCCATTGTGACGCCAGATTCAACAAAAAATAAAAGTGAAGAATATTTCAATCAACATCGCCATTCGGAATTAACAGCAAGTGAAAAAGGTGTTTATGAAATGATAGATAGTGTACAAAAAGTTCCAGCTTTTCGTCATACTGTAAATACTTTGGAACTAATTTTTGGCGGATATAAAGATTTTGGAACGTTTGAAATTGGGCCGATAGGAACTTTTTATAGTTACAATCCGATAGAAGGATCTCGGTTGCGATTTGGTGGCAGAACTTCGAAAAAATTAAGTGCTCGCTTTCAGTTTGATGCTTATGGAGTGTATGGCCTTAAAGATCAAAAATGGAAATATTATTGGGGAACTAAAATTGCTTTAAGTAAAAAGTCGTTTAGCGATTTCCCACAAAGAAATTTGTCCATTTCCTATCAGCATGAAACAAAAATTCCAGGACAAGAATTACAATTTGTCAATGATGACAATTTTCTACTTTCATTTAAGAGGGGAATAAATGACAAGTTGATTTACATGAAAGTATTAGATGTTGAATTTCTGAACGAATTCCCAAGTCATTTTTCATTTGCAGTTGGATTTCAAAATATGATTCAAGCTGCAGCTGGGAGTTTACATTATAATGTCGAAAATTATTACGACTCGTTACATCGCGACATAAATGATTTGACAAAATCAACAATGAATATCACTTTACGATATGCTCCACACGAATCTTTTTATCAGGGAAAAAATTACAGAAGAGCAATGCCAAATGAGTATTCAATTTTTCAATTGCGTTTCGAAGGGTCAATAAAAAATGTTTTAAAAAGCGACTACACTTTTCAAACCTTAACATTTAATTTCTACAAACGAATAAATATATCCCCAATAGGATATGCAAATTTGCAAATAGAAACTGGAAAAATATTTGGAAGAGTGCCTTATCCGTTCCTTGAAATCCATCGAGCCAATCAAACTTATTCTTATCAGCTAGGTTCTTACAACTTGATGAATTTTTTGGAGTTCATTAGTGACGAATATGTTTCTATAAACTATACACATTTCTTTAATGGATTTTTCTTCAATAAAATTCCTTTATTTAAGAAATTAAAATGGAGAGAAGTTACAAGTATGAAATTGCTATATGGTCGAATTACAGATGAGAATAATCCTGATAAACATCCAGAACTATTTCGTTTACCAGTCAATAAAGATGGATCGCCTATCAGTTATTCGCTTGAAGCAAAACCCTACGTTGAAGTCAGTGTTGGTATTACGAACATCTTTAAATTTCTCAGAATTGATTTGATTAGACGATTGAATTATTTAGAACATAGCAATGTATCAGCCTATGGCGTCAGAGCCAGACTAAAATTAGATTTCTGATAAAAACTATTTGTTGGGGAATATTTTTTTACAAGAAAGCAGGCAAGTAAGGTAAAATTGGAATTTTCATCATACATTTGCAACCTTAATAACAAAAATCAGTAGGATTAATTAGTACTATCGGGAAATAAATTAATAAAAGAATTCCAGTCTTATAATGTTTAAAGTCGTTTCATTATTTATTTTGCTAATGATTTCTGAAACAAGTTCGGAAGAAAATACATTGCCAAAAGTTTTTCCTGTCCCACCTACAAATGACAATTCACTTTTTTATATTCAGCGTAGCAAAAATACAAATGCTATCATCTACGAATTAAATCGTTCACAAGACGGAAATCCAGATCCAATTAATCCAGTTCATATCTATTGGATTCGATACGCATCAGACAGTACAAAAGAGGAGCTTTCCTACATTCAAAGTAGGTATGCCTATGGAATGAATGTAAGACCATACGGTGGGCAAAAAAATTCTTTCGTATTGCAATTTGTTGCTTATGATAAAAAAACATTTTATCTGTTACCAACGAATAATCCGAAAAAATATGCTGTTTATACCAATATCAATGGTAAACTTTCTGAATTAAAAAAAGCTTTTATCAAATTAAATGGTGGCACTTTTTGGTTTCCAACAATTGAATACATTGAAATGATAGGAAAAGACCCAGCGACACAACTGACCGTTACAGAACGTTTTCTTCCAAAGAAATAATTTTCAAACTAAATAATATTTTTGTTAATTTTTTATCATTTTAAATCTGGAGAATATAAGAGCTTGAATTCATTTCCATCAAACAAACCTTTGTCACTCAATTTTAATTCTGGAATCACCAACAAAGCCATAAACGAAAGTGACATAAAAGGGGCTCCTAATGTTGAACCAAGTTCTTTCGCCATCTTATCAATAGCAGTATATTCTTCAGCAATAACAAAGCCATCTTGATTACTCATTAAACCCGCAACTGGGAGTGCGACAATTTTTTCCAATGAACCATTCACACAACTAACACCACCTTCGCATTGAATGATGAGGTTGATTGCTTTACATAGACTTTCATCATCTACACCAACAGCAACAATATTATGGCTGTCATGAGCAACAGAAGAAGCCAAAGCACCATGCTTCAATCCGAAATTTTTAATAAACGCTTTTGCAATTGGAGCATTACTATATCGATTGACTACTACAATTTTTAAAATATCTATTTCAATATCACTTTCAACCAAACCATTTACTATTTTCATTGGCAGCTCAAGTCTTTTAGTAATTAGTTGTCCATCGAGTACTTCAATTACTGGTAACTTATTTTTTCCTTTTGCATCAACAGCGAATTGTGAAACAGATTTTTGCTCACAATTAAATTTATTTATCGGACGACATTCTTGTCTCTCTATTTTTGTTTCACCATTTTCAGCTACCAACTCTCCATTAATAAATGTTTTTCGAACCTTGAATTCTTTTAAATCCTCTACAACTATGAAATCTGCTAAGTCATTTTCTCGTAACAATCCCATGTTAATATTATAATGTTCCACTGGATTAACAGATGCTGCTTTGATTATTTTGAAGAGATCAATCCCCTTCTTGATAGCTCGAGCACACAACTGATTGATATGACCATGAACTAAGGAGTCGGGATGTTTGTCATCACTACAGAACATCATATTGTCGGAATGGTCGTGAAGAAGTTCAATGAGTGCTTCAAAATTTTTAGCAGCACTGCCCTCTCTGATTAAAATTTTCATTCCATACTTCAATTTGTCTAGGGCCTCAGCTTCAGTAAAACATTCGTGATCTGTAGAAATTCCAGCCGCAATATATTCTCTTGCTTGTTCTCCTCGTAATCCAGGAGCATGCCCATCCACTGGTTTGTTCAAACGATGAGCTGACGCTATTTTTTTCAATACTTCAGGATCTTTAAAAAGTACACCTGGGAAATTCATCATTTCACTCAAGTATTTTATATCGTCAGACATCAATAATTTTTCAACATCGTCGGCATTCAATTCATCACCTGCTGTTTCAAAAATTGTTGCCGGAACACAACTAGGAGCACCGAAATTAAATTTGAAAGGAACAGTTTTTCCATTGTCAATCATAAATTGAACTCCGCTCATCCCGCAAACATTTGCAATTTCATGAGGATCACTCACAGTGGCAATTGTTCCGTGAATAACCGCTAACCTTGCAAATTCTGAAGGCACCAACATTGAACTCTCTATATGAATATGTGAATCGATAAATCCAGGCATAATGTATCCTATCTCCGTTTGGCTTCCCTCTGGCAATTGCACAATTGAGGCGATGCGATTATCGATTACAGTGATCGTTGCGGGATAGATTTTCTTTTTAAAATAATCAACGAAGTTGGCACTTATCTTGAAAGACATAGACTAGTAATTTTAATTAAGATGACAAAGATATAAATAAGCAAGGCATAAAAACAGTGCGGCTATGGTGCATCGTGGAGGATAAAAATATGTTCTTATTTATAAAATAAATCCCTTAAAATGTTTTTACCTTTATATTTCCTGATGTATTGATTTAAGGAATAGTGATCGCGAACAATTTCATAATAACGGATCATGTAGTCAGAATTTTTATTTACTGCAGCAGAGTCGTCTAACTTTTTCATAATAATTGCATCAGCAAAACTGACATATTTTTCAAAATTAGTAGGACTTAATGCTGCTACATTTAAACGTTGAATTTTAAATAAAGCAGAATCGATCATAGACTGATTAAAATAAGTTGCTATCTGATTTAGTCGAGCCTCATCAAACGATGGGCAAATTTGAATTGACTTTTCATAAAACTGAATTGCTTTTTCAGGTTTTTCATTTTGCTCATAAGTGGTTGCTAAATCATTGAGCGTCCTTAAATGATAGGGAGTAATTTCAGAAGCCTTTTGAAAATGAATTAATGCATCAGACATATTACCGCTATAGAAATTTGCCATTCCTATATACCATTCAATAGAGGTTGTATTTATTTCCACAGGATAAAAATATTGATTAACCGAGTTAGCAGACCTAATAACACGCGCAAAATTCTGTTTCACTCTACTAATCATCATATCTTTTGCGGCTATTTCACTTTGCAATCGAATCCAGAAAACATAAATTGAAAATAATGAAATTACAGACAACAGAATAATGTAATGTTTTTTAATAGTAGCTATATCATTCATCTGACTATTAGACCCTGCAAATAAATATCCAATCAAGATCATAAGAATTGCAGGAGTATAAATACGAGATCGTGGGTAACTGAATAGCCCTATGATTATAAAAGCGATGACCGCCCATAAGATTACATAAATAAACTCTTGCTTCTGCGAGGTTCGTAGTTCTTTCAAAATGAATTTAAAAACAAAAATAAAAAACCACAAGTAAAATAATAAACCGATTATACCTTGTTCCGATAAAATCAATAGATAATCATTATGTGGATGTTCAAAATTCATTGCACCAGAAACTATTACTTCTGTTCCTTGTACTCCATAACTTGGGAATAGCAATTTCCAATTATTTAGTCCGGCGCCAAAAAATGGATGGTCTTTAATCATTTCTAAACTATTTCTTAATAGCAACAAACGATCAAATACACTATTATTATTTTCTACAGAATATTGATTTGCTAAATTAGGGTGTAATAAATATTCTTTAGCGAAATGAAATTTACTTATCAAATTAACTGATAATGGATTTTTAATTGTAAAAAAAAGAATTGGAAATAAGATTGCGATAAAAACTACAGTCAACTTAAGTTTAGTATTAACTCTCTTTTTTACACGATAATATTTAAAATAAAAGAAAGCCACCAAGACAAGCGAAACAACAAATGCAATCCAACATGCAGTGGAATAAAGAATGAAAATAAAAATTAAACTGAATAATAAATTGAAAATGTATAGCATTCTAAACAATGACTTGTCATTCCTTATGCCATAGATTGAAACGGGTAATAAAATCACCAAGATTTCACTGAAAAAATTCTTGTTAGTTAAAGTAGAAGTAATATTTTGAAACAAGCTTATCTTTCCACTCGCAAGAAAAGGTTGGATTATAGGAATTGTATCACCGATGGCCAGACAATTAAAAATCAATAAAGAAACACTGATAAATCGTGAAATTAAAATTGGGTTATGTTTTTGTTCAGTGAAAATCACTATTGAAATAAAGAGTATTGAATAAATCATAACTATTCTCAATAGTTCCGCTATCGCTTCTCCTGTATTAATTGAGTTTACAATACTTAAACCTGTTGCGCAGATAATTAATAGGCTTATAAAGAGAATACGTTTTACGGATTTATTGATTTCAATTTTGCACCGCAGATGAAAAAGATAAAATAAGAAGCAAGCCACGGAAAGTACAAATATTCTTGGCTGTAATTCTGGGTCTATTGTTGATTGAAAAGAAATGAATGGCAAAAAAACAAAAAAGCATAGCAACCATGAATACTTCCATAGGCTTTCTTTTGGTATTGGCAATAACTTTTCAGACACTGACATAATTCAAGTGCAGTTTACAAATTCTTTTGAAAAGTTAGAATTATTTTTCTTAACATTACCTACTACCTCTACAATGGAACAATTCAAAACAGATTCAACTAAGTCAAAATCCGAAATTGAGAACGCTCTACTTTTGGTTCATCTATCAAATAAGAAGTGGAAATATATTTTAGTTTCGCTCGCATTTGGCTTGGTTTGGTCGTTGATTTTAAAGTTTTACATTATTGAATACCAGTCAACCGGTTCATTTTATGTAAACGACATGAGTGTTCTTAGCTCAGCCGGTGTTGACATTAAATCATTTGAAAGCTTATCGGCAAATGATAATACGTTGCGGATTTTCGAATTAATAAATTCCTCTAAAGTAAAACAACATTTAATCAAAAAGTTTGACCTTGTAAAACATTACGGAGTGGACTCTACGCGTGAATTCTATTTTCAGCAAACAGAGAATATTCTTACCTCCAATATTACTGTAAAAAATAGATTGTACAATACCATTACAATTACAATACAAGACAACTACCGTTATTTAGCCGCCGATATAGCCAATGAAATTATGTACTTCATAGATGAAATAAATAAACAATATTTCATCAAAAATGTCCAAAGTAAATTAAAAATATCAGAGGCTTACTTAAAGAATGTAAAAGCTGACAATGAATTAAAAAGTAAAAGTATCGATTCATTGTTGACCAAAATGCATGAGATGGTTCAAACAGACAAACTTGATAGAGGAACAATGTATATAATGAAATTTGAAAGTTTACTGTCAAATTTAATGAATGAATTGGCAAATTCCACGAGAGATTTAACGAACTCACAAAAGCTGTACAATTTAGCTTTGCAGGCTTTGAGTCAAAAAGATTATCAGACCATAACTATAGTTCAATCTGCAACACCTGCATCCAACTCAACTATTTTTATCTGCGTTGCCTATGGAGCTTTAATTTCAGTTATGATAGCAAGTTTATTAATTTTCAGGGCATACATCTATATTCATTACAAAGATGAAATCCGTATTTTGTTTGATAAAAAATAAAACGAGTATTATATCTTCCACAATTTCTTCTCATCTTTACTTAAATGAAAAATTATGCACTGATAGTTGCGGGCGGTTCTGGACAAAGAATGAGGAATTCTGTACCCAAACAATTTTTATTGATACACAATAAACCTATTTTACTTCATACAGTAGAAAAATTTTCCAAAACCAACCTTTTCGATAAAATCATTCTTGTACTTTCAAGTAACCATAGAGAACAGTGGAATCAAATCGTAAAAGATTACTCTTTTAATTCTCACATTACGGTTGTTGATGGAGGGAATAGCAGATATGAATCGGTAAAAAATGGATTGAAAGAAGTTGATAACGACGGATACATTGCAATTCACGATGGTGTCAGGCCTTTGGTGAGTGAGTTATTGATAAAGAAGTGCATGAACGAATTGTTAGTAAACATGTCTGCGGTGCCTTCCATTCCGTTGGTAGATTCAATTCGTCAAGTAAGTAATGCATCGAATGAAATTGCTGAAAGAAATAATTTTAGGATCATTCAAACACCACAATGTTTTCATTCAGACTTATTAAAAAAAGCCTACGAAGAAATTGAAGATTTTGAGTTAACCGATGATGCATCAGTTTTTGAAAAGTTTGGACAAAAAATTCATCTTATTGAAGGGGATCCAATGAATATAAAAATTACTGTAGCATCTGATTTATTAATTGCAGAAGCATTTATAATCTAATAGAAATAAAAAAATAAGATAACGATCTAAAATAAAAGAGGGCTTTACTTAGTCAAGTAAGGCCCTCTTTTACTAGGTGACAGAGAATCACCAATTGTCTTTATTCTTAACTGGTTTTAATTCTGTTACAGCCTTTTTTAAGGATGCAATTATTTCCAATGCTTGCTTATCCGTTTCTTGAAGATATTCGTTATAGGCAATTGTATACGAAGGAGATTTCATATCTAACCATTTCTCAGCTGGGAAATTGGAGAGTTGTTTCCAATTAAATTCAGTGAGTTCATATTTGAATCTACCATCTTTAGCAATAACAGTAATCAAATATTGTGTAATACCTGCATCGGTCCTAGTCCCTTCTTTATCGGCAGGATTGGAAAGCCTAAAGCGGGGCTTCCCTTCTATTTTGTGACTCACTGAATCTATAGTTCGAATAACTTCATTAGGATTTTTGTAGAAAGTCATAAACCAATCGTGAGCTCTGTTGAATAAATCTGAGGCTGAAACACCTTTAACCTCAACAACACCCTCATAAGTAATTTTTTTGGTAATTGAATCTACAGGAACAGGGTATGGATAAGGAATAACATCAGGGTTTTTCTGTGCGATAGCTATGAACCCAATAATGATAAAGCCTAAAAGAATAAGTATTTTTTTCATTTCCATAATTTGATAACGCAAGGTATGAAAAAAAATTCCATGAAAAATTAGTTACAAGATGAAAAAATTATACTTGAACTTTAACTTTCAGTTTTGTTCCTGGTCGAAGCGAATGGATATTACGAATATTATTCAAAGATTTCAATTTAGCTACTGTGACACCTTCGTACCGTTGTGCAATACTGAAAAGAGTATCTCCGGGTGCGATGATATGGTATAGGTATTTTTGATTTTCGTGTACTAATTTTGTAACGTGGTTATTATTCTCCACTTGTTTAGAAATTGGTTTTTTAAACTCCAAAGTAGCAGCTTTTTCAGTTTCAACTCCTGTAGTTTTATTATCTACTACTGAATGCTCGTTGATTTCTTTTTCATTCGCTGTCAATAATGGCTTGTCATCTTCCTCTTCGCTACCATTGACAGGTTTTGTAACCAATATTTTTTTATTCACCTTAGAATAAATTGCTAATTTTTGTCCAGTCATAACTTTTGAGCCATGAATCTTTCCCTTGTTCCATAATTTTAACTCAGAAGCTGAGCAATTATATTTTCCAGCTATCAGCGAAAGGTTTTCTCCTGACTTAACAACGTGAACTCTTTTCACCTTATCTGAAATTGTAACATATTGTGCATCTGAAGACGTTGCAGATTTGCTAGCTAAGAAAGGATTTGGAAGTAATGGCGAAGGGCAATTAGGTCCAAGAGGGTCTAGTCCAATTGAGCCGTAATAATTATTTATCATGTCACGTACAACTTCATTTCTAATTTGTGGACCACGGCAGCCTAATACGATGCTCACTAAACGGCGATCACACTTTGCTGTTGTAGCTACTAAACAAAAACCAGCGCGGCGTGTATATCCTGTTTTCAAACCATCTACTTCACCGGCATAATCAATAGTCAGACGATTATGATTATGGATTATACTTGTTGATTTACCATTCTCTATAGTTGCGTAACCCATTTTCGCTATATCAAGAATTTCCTGATACTTTAACATTTCAATTGTTAAGCGAAGTAGGTCTGTTGGACTAGCGGAATTATCATACATCCAGTTTGGAGAAGGTAAGCCAGTTGGATTTCCATAATACGTTGAAGACATTCCTAATTCTTTGGCTCTTCGGTTCATTCTATCAATTGTAAGTTGAAGATCTCCATACCCTAAATAACGCGCCATTTGCTCTGCACATTCATTGTTAGAGGCAATCATTGTTGCTTTGAAAACATCTAGCAACGAATATTTTTCATTTTGACTAAAAATTTTTCTATGTCTTCTTCTTCCAACAGAGTAGGTTCTCGTCCACTGAATATTATCGTCCCATTTAAATTTTCCTTGTTCAATATCTTCAATGGTCAAAAGTGCCACCATCATTTTTGTTAAGGAGGCAATCGGAAAAGCGATGTTTAAATTTTTTTGCCAAATAATTTTATTGCTCGCAACATCATATAGCAATCCTGCCTTTACTTCTTGCTCGTTAACAGGTAAAATAGGATCTGTGATATAGCTAAAACGATTTGCTAAACCGGAGTAATCGATTGGCGAAATCGAATCCCCATTAGTGTCTCCAATGTTTAGAGCCTTCAAACTAATTGAAGTGCTCAAACAACCAAACAAAATGAAGAAGAATATAGCTATTGATTTTTTCATATAAGCATATTAGAAGATTTATCCAAAGGACAAACCTTAATTGAAATTCAATGGTTGATTGGTTAATATACTCCCCAGAAATAATAAAGATTGGTTATTTATACTTTATTATTACAGTTAACGTTACCATTTATTTCAATTTTTTTACACTTTTTTTATTGCAATTGAAATTATATTTGGTATTAACTATTTCAGTGTGCAAAATTGCAATCCCCATTACATATTAACGCACCAAAAGATCTGATATTTTAATTCCAGATTCTGTTATGATTTGAACATGATAATTACCCTCAGCCACATTCGATAATTCAACTTCACCTTGTGCTTGGTTAATCAAATTTCGTTCGATAATTATTTTACCAGTCTGATCGATGACGCGCAAAATACCGGACATTGGTGTAGAATTGGTGAAGGTAAAGTTTCTTGTTGTTGGTGAAGGAAAGACAGAGAATGAAAAATTGCTATTTTCGTGAACCGAACTATAAACATCAACGATTAAGTTATCAATGTCAATAAAAAATTCCCCTGAACCAGTTACTCTTGTTCCTCTCACTTTTAAATACAAATTCCCTCCTGTAAAACCAAGCAACGGTACAAAGGCATTGGTAAAACTTGTAGAGTTAGCATAATTCGTTGAGTTGACAGAAAAAATCGTTTGGTAATTAATTCCGTCAGATGATGCTAGAAATTCAAAATTGTCACCTGCAGTGTAATTTGCCGGCGACGATGGATATAGCGATGGATCTACAATTCTCCAGTCGAAAAATAAACCCACCTGAGGTACTAGTGGTCCTATAAGTGGAAATATGATTGAATCTTTTGAACTGAACGAGGTGAGAAACGGTGATAAAGCTTTGCTTGAAGAAGTACCGTGTGCTAAGTAAACAGTAACATTTCCCGAATAGCCTGGAGGTAAACTGAATCCACCATACGATTCGTAATCGTCATGAAATGGGAAAACCTGAGCAGAAGTTGAAAACACTGATGCAAAGATTACAAGGGAGCAAATTAATAGTCTGTTCATAGGGATGATTATTTAGTGCAAAGTTATTTTTTATTTGTTCTGATTATTTTTGAAAATGAATTTTTATTGATTGAATTGTCATTTTTACCTACATTTTCTATAAGGACAATCCCTGGTTTTTTACCTTTTTGAAATGATCCTAATTTTGATTCTTGACCTAGAAATTCTGCACCGTTGATTGTCGCCCACTTGAGCATTTCATTGAATGAAATTTTCGGGTAATGCAATGAAATTGTTTTCAATTCATCTAAAATCGAGAGGGAATGATTACTTGCATAACTATCTGTACCGATGGTGATTTTGCATTTTTCATTCATCAACGAATCGACATCAGGTAATTTATCTTCGATGTATAAATTCGCGTTTACACATAAACACCAATACAAATTTTTTGAATAATTTTCTGCTTCTACAATTTGCTCATGGTTAGTAAAGGTATTGTGAACAAGTAATAGTTTCTCGAAATTTTTTAGTTGATTAAGTGTATAAAATAAAGAAGACTTGAAGTTCATCTCTCGCTTCTGAAAGGCGGGATTCAATCCCAATAAAAAATTATAGACTTCTCCACTTTTATTTTGGAACATTTTATCTTCATCGGAAGTTTCCTGATTATGAATTGTTGCAATAGTTTTTCTAGAAGAGTAGTGCTGAGAAAGAGCGGACATTAATTTCGAAGTTACTGTATAAGGAGAATGTGGTGTAAGGGATGCGATTAAATTATTGGACAAAAATTTATTCAACACTTCCACTCCATTTTCCATGGCTTTTTCACTTCTTTCCTCTACAACATCAAATATTTCAACGAAAGTGTGGTAATAAATTGATGATTGTTTCTTCAGCTCAATCGTAAATTCATTATTTGAGATGTCTCCAACAGCGACGATTCCCGAAAGCTCCATTTCTTCGTCTGCTAATTTCATAGCTGCAAGAATATTTTCTCCGCCTCTATTCTGACGCATTTGATCAACAAAAGCAATGAGTCCTTTTTTCTGATCAAATTGATTTTTCAAATGTGAAAGTTCTAAATGACAATGCGTATTGACAAAACCGGGACACAAAAAACCTTTCAGTTTTTCAATGTTTTCAGGTAAAGAATAAGTTGTTGTCGGATCAATGATATCGCAAATTATTCCGTTAGAATCGACCGCTAAGATGCCATCCCTAATAGGGTCTATACACACAGGAAAAAGCACATCGGCTTGAATAAAATGCATGGCCAAATTTATAGTTTTTCGAAGACTAAATATAAGCTTTGTACCCTTCCAATTCAGTGTTCATCAGACCGTAGATAGCGCTTCCACCAACAAAAGTTGTATCTTTGACCGCCGATGAAAAACCTACGACATTTAAACCTTGAAGAGCTGACTAACTGGTTCAAAACGAATGAAGAACAGCCCTTCCGTGCCAAGCAAGTATGGGAATGGATTTGGCAAAAAAGCGCTCGAAGTTTTGGAGAAATGACCAATTTATCGAAGTCACTTCGTGAAAAACTTGAAAACTCTTTTGTTCTTAATGCGGTTGAAATCGATACGTTTCAAGTAAGTCGTGATAGAACGATAAAAAACGCTTTCAAACTTTACGACGGAAATATTGTTGAAGGAGTGTTGATTCCGACCAATTCGAGAATGACGGCTTGTGTTTCATCGCAAGTTGGTTGTAGTTTGACTTGTAAGTTTTGTGCTACAGGAAAATTAGAGCGATTAAGAAATTTGGAAGCCGATGAAATTTATGATCAAGTTGCAATTATTCGCGAGCAATCTGAAAAGCAGTATGGAATTCCTTTGTCGAATATTGTTTATATGGGAATGGGTGAGCCATTACTAAATTATGCGAATGTTTTAAAGAGTATAGAACGAATCACTTCACCAGACGGATTAGGCATGTCGCCTTCGAGAATTACAGTGAGCACTGCAGGGATTGCGAAGATGATTAAAAAATTAGGCGACGATGAAGTAAAATTTAATTTAGCTTTATCGTTACATGCTGCGAATGATGAAAAGAGAAATAAAATTATGCCGATCAATGAGCATAATTCTTTGGAAGCACTTGCTGAAGCGCTTGAATATTTCTCCAATAAAACAGGATCTAGAGTTACTTTTGAATACATTGTTTTCAACGGCTTCAACGATGAGTTGATCGATGCACAAGAGTTAGAAGCATTCTGCAGAAGAGTAAAAGCAAAAGTAAATTTAATAGAATACAATCCGATTGATGGCGGTGAATTTGTGAATGCAAAAGCAGATAAGATGACAGCCTTTATCAATTATTTAGAGGGGAAAGGAATAGTCGTAAATATGAGGAGATCTCGGGGAAAAGATATTGACGCAGCGTGTGGCCAATTAGCTAACAAGAACGAACATGCTATAGTGAAATTAAAAAGCTAGTTAAATTTCAATAGAACCTTCGATGATATTGAAAATAGAAAATTAAATTATTTGTTGAAGAGAGTATTACATTATAAATTGAATCCACCACTTTCGTAATTCGATTTAGAAATTACAAACTTATATTATTTGAACAATTGAATCGACTTGACGAAATAAAAGCACCGATTGCATCAGTGATGGATGAATTTGAAAATAAATTTCGTTTGTCTATGAAAAGTCAAGTTCCATTACTTGACCGTATCACCCACTACATCGTAAAACGAAAAGGTAAACAGATGCGTCCGATGTTTGTTTTCTTATCAGCTGGTTTATGTGGTGGAATTAATGAAAAAACTCATCGAGCAGCAACGCTAATTGAACTATTACACACAGCGACACTTGTTCATGATGATGTAGTAGATGATTCGAATGAAAGAAGAGGATTTTTTTCAATCAATGCATTGTGGAAAAATAAGATTGCTGTTTTAGTTGGCGATTATTTACTGAGCAAAGGTCTTTTGCTCTCTGTAGAATACAAAGATTTCAATTTACTAAGTATCGTTTCAGAAGCAGTACGAGTAATGAGTGAAGGAGAGCTATTACAAATAGAGAAGGCCAGGAAATTAGACATTAGTGAAGAAATATACTATGAAATTATCCGTCAAAAAACTGCTTCTCTTATTGCCTCTTGTTGCGCAAGTGGAGCAGCATCTGTTGATGCTAGTGAAAGTGTTATTAAAGAAATGCATCTTTTTGGCGAATTGATTGGAATGGCTTTTCAAATTAAAGATGACCTATTTGATTATGGACCAGATGGCGTAATCGGAAAACCAACTGGCATTGATATTAAAGAAAGCAAAATGACTCTTCCATTAATTTACGCATTGAACAAAACAGATAGAAGTACAAAAAGACACATCGTAAATATTATCAAGAATCATAACACAGAGGATAAAAAAGTGAGAGAAGTAATTGACTTTGTAAAAGCAAATGGCGGATTGGAATATGCGACTACAAAAATGGAAGAATACCAACTGAAAGCTTTCGATGTTCTCAATAAATTACAAGATTCCATTTATAAAAATTCATTAAGAGATTTGGTAAAATTTACCATAGAGCGCAACCATTAATCATGAATTTCAATAAACTATTTTTTGCGTTTTCATCCTTCATTTTATTGATGGCCGCATTCATTTATTTGTCGCCATCTTTAATAACGAATGATTTTATTTATCCTCTGAGAGTCGATTCAATTTATGTGAAGTATCATTCCGTTCCAAATACTGCAATTGATTCAACCATATTATCACCCGCTGATGAAGGATTAATTTATAAAGACATTACAATAAAGGTGAACAATGGAGTAGAATTAAAAGGTTGGTACATTCCTACAATCGACACTCCAGCAAATACAGTTGTGATTATTCACGATTTAAATCAGAGTAAAATTATGTTGTTGGATCATATCCGACAGTTACACGACAGAGGTTTGCATGTTTTTGTAGTTGATTTAAGAGCGCATGGTACCAGTGACGGACAGGTATTTACTCCGGGAATGCCAGTTATTGCCGACATGAAAATCACTCTTGATACCTTATTAAAAATGCAAGACACAAAACATATTGTATTATTTGGAATGGGTATAGGCGCAGCCATTGCTATGCAGACTGCAGTTTACGATGGGCGTTGCGACGCTTTGATTTTACAAAGTCCGTTTAATAATTTGCAAACATATTTGGAAAGATATTCTTATAATAAGTGGGGAAGTATGAAATATTTGTGGTATCCGATATTTAAGAAAAAAGTTGAGAAGCTTTTGCAATATCCGGTTGCCGACCTAGACCTTGCAAAAATCGCTTCTTATAGTGATTTGCCTGTACTTTTTATTACTGGTGGCGATGATGAAGATGTTTATACTTCCGAAACACTTCAGGTATATTTAGCTTCCGCTTCATCAAAAAAAGAATTATTTTTGGTGAAGAATGCAGGGCATTATAACTTAGCGGCAGTTGGTGGTGAAAAATATTACAATCGAATATCGAATTTTATTTTGAACATCCTCCCCAAGCAACCGAAGAAAACACGTTTTAAGAAACTGGTTTAACATGATTAAGAAAGAAACAATTGATAGAATTTTCGATGCCGTCAGAATTGAAGACGTGGTTGGCGATTTTGTACAATTAAAAAAACGTGGGGTCAACTTATTAGGTCTATGTCCTTTTCACAATGAGAAAACTCCATCTTTCAATGTAAATCCTGTTCGGAATATTTATAAATGTTTCGGTTGTGGAAAAGGCGGCAATGCAGTCAACTTTATGATGGAGTTAGAACAGTACTCCTATCCTGAAGCATTAAAATATTTAGCAACAAAATATCAAATTGAAGTAGAAGAAAGTATTCCTGATCCGAAAGAGTTAGAGCTTCGTGATGAGAGGGAAAGTTTATACATCCTAAATTCATTTGCACAAAAAACTTTTTCAGATCATCTTTACAATCATGAAGAAGGAAAATCTATTGGCTTATCTTATTTTCTAGAGCGCGGATTTTCCGACGAAATCATTCGCAAGTTCGAATTAGGATATAGTTTACAAGCTTGGTCAGCATTTTCAGACTTAGCAGTTAACAGCGGTTATAAGTCAGAGTACATCATGAAGGTTGGACTTGGTTATCCAAGACAAAAAGAAAATGAAAGCGCTGCAGCATCTGATAAATTAATAGATCGTTTTAGAGGAAGAGTAATGTTTCCCATTCATAATTTGAGTGGTCGGATTATCGCTTTTGGAGGGCGGATATTAAAGAAAGACGACAAAGCTGCGAAGTATGTTAACTCACCGGAATCGGATATTTACTTCAAGAGTAAATCGCTTTATGGAATTTATTTTGCAAAAAAATCGATTGTTCAGAAAGACAATTGCTTTTTAGTAGAAGGTTATACCGATGTAATTTCTTTACACCAAAGCGGAATTGAAAATGTTGTATCTTCTAGTGGAACATCTTTAACCGTAGAACAAATAAGATTAATAGGCCGTTACACAAAAAATATCACTGTACTTTACGACGGTGATGCGGCAGGAATAAAAGCTTCTATCAGAGGAATCGATTTAATTTTAGAAGAGGGATTGAATGTTAAGGTTGCACTTTTTCCAGACGGAGACGATCCTGATTCTTATAGCAGAAAACATAGCGGATCGGAAACCGTAAAATTCATTCAAGAAAATTCGAAAGACTTTATTGTTTTTAAAACCGGACTACTTTTACAAGATGCTGCGAACGATCCTATACGTAAGGCAGCATTGATTAGAGAAATTGTAGAAACGATTGCAAAGATTCCAGATCCAATTACTCGTTCTGTTTATTTGAAACAGAGTAGTACCATGATGGGCATTGAAGAGCAGATGTTGATTTCCGAAATGAATAAAAGTCGGAAGCAGTTATTAAAAAAAGATTTACCACTCAACGATGTAGAAGAATTACTTCCTGAAATTTTATTTGCAGCATCACAAAAAGCAGAAACATATTCTACAGAATTATTAGAAAGAAATATTGTTCGTATTTTACTCAACTTCGGAAATCACGATCTTTATTATGATCATGAAATAGATGATGAAAATTCTCCTGGAGGGAAAAGAGTTGCACAGATTTCTATAAAATTGTCGCGGTATATAGTTGATGAAATTTCCAATGATCATATAGAATTTGAACACAAAACGTACAGCTCCTTTTTAAAAGAATATACTGCTTTGGTAAATAATCATGAGAAAGTAGATCCACAGATGTTTCTGAAATCTGAAAATCCCGACTTAAGCAGCATGGCAGTTGAATTATTGAGTTCTCCATATTTGTTAAGTGATAACTGGTTGCAAATGCATAAGATTATTGTACCAGACGAAGAAAAAGTACTTTTAGACGCCGTTGAAAAATCTGTTATTCATTTTAAGAGTAGAAAAGTAATGATGATGTTAGAGGAGAATCAGCAACTAATTAAAGAAGCGCATTTGAAGGGGGAAGATTTCATACCATTGTTAGAAAAACACGTCATGCTTGAAAACATAAAAATGGAAATAAGCAAAACGTTAGGAATAGATATTATTAAATAGAATATTTATTATCGCTTCCATTTTAATTTTCCATGAATTTATTAAGACTTTATTCCGCCTGATCAATTTCGTCCCAGCCTTCAGCAAAATAAGTTAGCCAATTGATAGCGTAATGTCGCTCGTAAACTATATTGAAATTTATTTTTAAGCTTTCCATTTTGTCGTCGTCGATTTCTAGTATGGAAGAATGAAGTCGATAGAGGAAATCAGACATATCTAAAATTTCTGAAGTCGGTCTTAACTCAGCATCTTGAATAAATTCATAAGGATCAGAAAGGAACTCCGGTAATTTGTCCAGCAGATGATTAATATCAGCTTCTTCAAAAGGCAAATCCAAATTATTTATTTTTTGAATAGACCATAATAAACACTTAACAGCTTCAGCTTGCCATGCAATTGACAGCGATTCCATTTCACTCAATCTCGGTTTTTCAAAAAGTTTTTTCTCTTTCGGCGACACAGCATCCCACAATCTTTTATTTTTTAAAAATACGACAATCTCCTCCTTACTCGCTTCATCTTCTGATGCAACATTCAAATAAGTTAAAATTAAAATTCGCTGAGCAACCGCTTTAGGATCGCGAAGTTTAGCCTCCGCTTCCTCTTCAAGTAAAGGCAGATCAGAAATTATTGGGACTTTTAATTTCTTTAATTGTGATTCACTTAGTAATTTTCTTTCTGTAGCTGTCATTTGATATTTTTATTCGAAATTATTTTTTGATAGTCTATATGCATTCTCTGATCATCTAAATTTTACTATGTCCATTTTCTATTTTGTTGCAATTCCAAAGGAAATATAGTTCCAACTTTTTGGCAATAATGCATTCAGGAAATTTTGATCAACCAATGATAACCAATTTCGTTGACTTTCATTTCGACCAAATGTTCCAAGTATTCCAGTTGTTTCCAACTGGCTTTCACTAAATATTTTTAGAAACCCTTTCATCTCATTTATGGTAAAATATTTCCAATAGCTGCCCCACTTATTAAACCTTTTCCGTAGATGTTGATGTAATTTTGAAGCAATTAGATTTTCAGCAAAAAGTAATTTACCTCCTGGCTTTAATGCCTTATGAATTTGTTCGAAAACTTGAGTTTGTATTTCTAAACTGTCATTCCTCCCAATACCACCAAGAATAGATTTAAAAACAATTAAATCAAAATGATTTTCATAAGGAATTTCAGTGGCATCAATATCTTCATAGGTAATATATTTTGTAACACCATATTTCTGATGCAAACTTTCAGCAGTAATTTTTACATTAATTAGATCTGAACATACAACCGAATTGTTTTTCAGTGCAAGCCAAAGCGAAAGACCGCCTTCTCTCCCACCAAGTTCCAAACAAGTATTGATAGTGCTCCAATCAATATTCTTTTCCCAATATTCTAACGCTCTCGACCATGAACGTGTATCCCATTGAATAATATCGTTGATTAATTCTTGTTTCATTTTGTATTTATTTAATTAATTACTTGAAATTAGATTAGGAAAAGATGTTAATTTTCTTTTTAATGTCCTCCAAAATTTCTCGCCAATCTTTTTCTTTTGCCAGCTTAACTTCATAATTTTTAATCTGTGAATGATTTAATTCTTATGATGACAAAGTTCTGTTTTCTATTAATTTTATTTTTACAATGGTATTGATTTCATCGGGGTTTATTAAAGCATGTTACATTCCAGTCTAAAATTATTTCATTCTCTGTTGAAGAAACAACTTTCCCAAATATCCTTCCTCGCTGATGAAAATGCAAATTGAATAGTGAGTTTAAACTCATATCACCTTCGATCTGATCGGCTCCAGTCAATTCATAAATTAAAGTTGACTTCACCAATTTTTGAAGATCGATTATTCTGCACTTAAATTCTTCTCTCAATACAATTTTGAAAGTCTCTTCCATCATACTCTTAAGTTTCAGCTTTGTGAACAAGATACGACACTATTTTAATTATCGAAAAAGACATTCCATAAAAAACCTCGCAACGTGATGAATCACATGCGAGGATTTTTATTTTTTGATTTGATATTTACTTAAGGAAAAATATTATTTTTTTCCTGTTAACATTTTTAAAGAAGCGACTTCTAAATCTGTTAGAAATCTCCATCGACCGCGAGGTAAATCTTTCTTTGTAAGTCCGGCAAATATGACGCGATCTAATCTCTTTACTTCATACCCTAAGTGTTCGAAAATACGACGAACAATTCTGTTTTTACCACTATGCAATTCTACTCCAACAATATTCTTTGAAGATCCTGCATACACTACATCGTCAACCTTTATTGGCCCGTCATCTAATTTCAATCCTTCTGAAATTTGCTCAATGTCTGTAGCCTTCACTACACGATCCAATTCTACCTGATAAACTTTTTGCATTTGAAAAGATGGATGCGTAAGTTTTCTAGCTAAGTCGCCGTCGTTAGTAAATAATAAGACGCCTGTTGTATTTCTATCTAGTCGTCCTACCGGATAAATTCGTTCGTTACATGCTTTGGAAACTAAACTCATCACCGTTTTACGATCTTCTGGATCATCAGTTGTAGTGATGAAATCTTTTGGCTTATTCAATAAAACATAAACTAAGTTTTCACTTCTCAATGACTCCTTATTATACTTTACTTCCTCACCAAGTTGAACCTGATATCCCATTTCAACGATTACTTGACCATTCACAGTAATCACTCCCGCTCTAATTAAATCATCCGCTTCACGACGAGAACAAATACCTGCATTCGCAATATATTTATTCAAACGTACTGAACCATCATTTGCAGCTTTTGATTTTGAAGCGAAAGATTTCTTTTTCTTTTCGCCATAAAATTCGTGAGATTCTTTTCTGTTCCATTTTCTAGGTTCAACAGTACCGCGGCCTTCTGCTTGTCGGCCTTTGAATGTTGATCTTTTTTCACCAAAACCTTCAGAAGAACTTCTACGGTCGCCCGATGTTGAATCGCCTTCGCGTTTTACATAAGCACGTTTTGGACGGTCGCTATCTGTTGCGCCACCTTCACGCGGAGTGTATGGACGTTTTGGTCTGTCTGAATCGAATGATCTTTCAGGTTTATCACCATAAGAACGCTTCGGTCGCTCCGATGAATCATCATCGCGTTTTGTATA
>JANLRG010000733.1:0-1373 GCA_031361545.1 Bacteroidota bacterium | reverse complement strand
CAGGTAGTGACATGAATCGTTATGGCGCTCTGATTGCTCAACAATGGTCAGGTCAAACAGCAGGTGCTCCAGTTCAAACTCAGGACTATGAAAAATACCTCATCACTGGTTCAGACCTCAATAACGTATGGAGCTCAATGTACTCTACTATTTTGAGTGACCTTGAATTGGTTATTCAAAAGTCAGCAAAAGAAAGTAGTCCAAACTATTCAGGTGTGGCTAAAGTAATGAAAGCTTATGTTTTCGCTAATATTGCTGACACATGGGGAAAAGCACCTTTCACTGAAGCATTGAAATTCACAGAAAATTCACAGCCTGCTTTCGATGATGCTTCTGTAATCTATTCAGGTTTGATTACTATGTTGAATGAAGCTATCACTGAAATAAATGCTACTTCAACTAAAAGCCCGGGTACTAACTCAACCATCTATCAGGGGGCATGGGCTGGGTCAAAAGCAAAATGGCTTGCAACAGCTAATACTTTGAAAATGCGCTTGTGGTTGCACACCACTAAAGTTGACAAAACAAAAGCACTGACTGAAATAGCTTCTATAGCAGCAACAGGTCTCGTTATTAGCGCAGTCGCAGATAATTTCCAAATGCCTTTTGTCAATGCTACGAATGCTAAAAACCCAATAGAGCAATTTGAAATTTCACGTTCAAATTATTTATTCGCTAACGCTACTTTGGTGGATATTATGAATACTAAGGTTGACCCACGTCGCCCACGTTATTTCACTGATTTCCCATTGCGCAGTGGTCTTTACAAAGGTGCTAAAAGTGGTGATGCCTCATCACAATTATACTCACGTACACATATTTATTTGCGCGGTGATACGACCAACTCAGCTACACCAGCTGCAAATGGTTCAATTGCTTACAATGCTTACGTTTATAGTGGGACTGCACCAATTCGTATGCTGACAGCAGCTGAATCTTTCTTTATTCGGGCAGAAGCAGCCGTTTTGAGTGGTGCCAATATTGGCGGTTTAACTGCTGACTCTTTGTTCCGTCAGGGTATTCGGACATCGATGATAGGAGCAGGTGTTTCAACTGCAGCTACTGAAGCATACATTGCAGCACAAGGCTCTTTAACAGGTACGGAAGCTGATAAAGTCAAAAAGATTATCGAAGAAAAATACGTAGCTAACTTCGGTGTCATCAATGAGCCTTGGACTGACTGGCGCAGAACAGGTTATCCGACTCAAATTGTAAAAGTAGCCAATGCTGTTATTACAAGTAGCCCGGATGTACCACGCTCTTTCTTCTACCCACAATCTGAAATCGATTTAAACCCTAATGCTCCTAAGCAAAAGGTGAATATGGTCGAACGCGTTTTCTGGGATAAATAAGTTCAATTAAGATTTATACTG
>JANLRG010000067.1:0-2669 GCA_031361545.1 Bacteroidota bacterium | reverse complement strand
CAGCTGCCGCATGGCATCCTCATTTTTATTGAATTCTATATTTGTCATATATGCTAATAACTAGGGTAAAGATAAAGATGAAACTTACTTGGCAACAATATGTTAATTAATTCTATTAGACTGGCAAAAAATAATTGATTAGGCCCATTTTTTAAAAATAAAAAAAACAGCCATGAGCATCAAAAGAAAGCCGACTATATAATTCCACTGAAGTTTATAGGTTTTAAAAACATAGATTGTAAGAAGACTAAAGACCACTAAAGTAATTATTTCCTGAATAATTTTTAATTGGAATTAGGTGAATGGTCCGCCATTTTCTAAATATCCAATTCGATTTCCTGGTACTTGAAAAAAGTATTCAAATAGCGCTATCGACCAACTAATTAAAATGATCCTTACTATACCAGTAGTTTGAAAGATATTCCATTTTTTGAATTGAAGATGGCCGTACCAAGCAAAGGTCATAAATACATTCGAAATAGGTAAGAACAATATTGAAATTAATCCGCGGAAAATCATTGGCAATTATCGTGGTTTAGGATTCAATATTCCTGGAAGTATAAAAGGAATAAATTCGAATTTGGAAATAACTATTTCAAATTCCTTGAGGTTGGAGGGTTCAATCATTTTATAGAGCCAAACATTGACACTTACTCGTTCATTTTCGCTCTCAAAAGGTTTGTTTGTCGAGACCTTCCAGTGAGAATATTTTTTTAAAACACATTTATCTGAATGGGTTTCACTATACCACGATTTGAATTTTATTTTATTCGGTCTTAAACTGATTTTGTGTTTAGTGTTTTTATTGAAGTCGGTATTATAGCGATGCGCGTCCGATTCTTTAGGTTGGATGACATATTGTGAATTCAAAGAACTTTCATGTCCCCATTGTGAAAACTCAACATCAACTTCTTTATGAAAATTCAAAGAGTCGTTTCTATCATAAAAAAATAAGCCAACAACAATGTCTTTATCAAGTGGAGTGATTAATGAATCTATGGAAAAAATATAATTCCCATAACCATGAATGTCGACCATTCTAACTTCTGGACAATACCATTTATCATCTTTATAGGTAAGTCTTAGATGTAACTTACCTAAAGTGTCCACATATACATTTTCTTTACTTCCACTAAAATAATTATTTCCAGGACCTGTTTGCATTCCATTCGATTCTTTCACGTCCCATTTATATCCTGAAAATTCAATAGTTGCACCTCTGTGATTTGAATATGAATTATTTGTTCCGCCATTTATTGGTATGGCAAACATCGGCGTGAAAAATAAAATCAATAGTACTAAAGAAAAAAAAGGTAAATATTTTTTTTTGCTTTTAAGTAGCGTAATGAAAAATAATTTTTTTGAATTCATGCTCTTGGATGATGTTTAATAATGGATGCACGTAAAAAATCTCTATCCAAGTGTGTGTAAATTTCTGTAGTGGTAATTGATTCATGCCCGAGCATTTCCTGAACAGCTCTCAAATCAGCTCCGCCTTCAATTAAATGAGTGGCGAAAGAGTGACGGAAGGTGTGAGGACTTATACTTTTTTTCAAACTAATTTTTTCTGACAACTGTTTAATCACTAAAAAAACCATTACTCGTGAAAGTGGTTTTCCATTTTTATTTAAGAAAACAAAGTCTTCTGAGCCTTGTTGAATCTTCAAATGACATCTGATTTCTTCTACATAAATTTTTATATTCTTGATTGCTACGCTTCCAATAGGTACCAATCTTTCTTTATCACCTTTTCCTATTATTTTTATGAATCCAACTTGAGAATGAAAATTGGATAATTTCAATGTCACTAATTCTGTCACTCGCAATCCACATCCATATAAAGTTTCGAGCATGGCTTTATTTCTTACTCCTTCTGGCTTACTCAAATCAATGGCATCAATTAAATTATTTATATCTTGAACAGAAAGTGTATCAGGAAGTTTTCTGCCTAGTCGTGGTGCATCTATTAGCATTGAAGGATCATCGGTAATTATATTTTCAATCAGGCAATATTTAAAAAAACTTTTTAAACCAGAAATTATCCGAGCTTGACTTCGTGCTCCTAATCCTAATTCATTTATCCAAATTAAAAAATTACGGAGGTGGTCAACATCGACCTCAGATGGACTGGTTTGTATTTTGTTTATCGAAAAAAATTGCTCCAGTAATGAAATGTCATGTAAGTAAGCATCTACTGAGTTTCCAGATAGTGATCGTTCTAATTTCAGATATGATCTGAATCCCATTATATAACTTTTCCAACTCAATTTTAACCAATTTAGAGGAACAAATTTGTCGAAAAAGAGTGTTAAGAAGCTGTAGTAAGAGAAAACTTTTCCACAGAATAAATTGAATAATTGTAATTACTTTTGACTCTGTAAAACAACGTTTATGAATATTCACATCGTCAATGGGCCCAATCTGAACTTATTAGGCAAAAGAGAACCAGGAATATATGGAAGTTTATCTTTCGAGGAATATTTTCTAACATTGCCTGAGGCCTTTCCCGATGGCAATCTAACTTTTTTTCAGAGTAATATTGAGGGCGAGCTAATCGATGAAATTCAGCGTGTGGGTTATGAGATGGATGGAATAATTTTGAACGCTGGTGGATATACCCACACGTCTATTGCACTCGCTGATACTATTGCAGCAATTTCTTGTCCGGT
>JANLRG010000054.1:0-23982 GCA_031361545.1 Bacteroidota bacterium | reverse complement strand
GTGGATATTATGTAGGTTTCCGAAACCTAAGATCCAGGTTCGACTCCTGGTGGGACCACTTTGGGGAATGGAAGATTGAGAATTGAAGACTGTGAATAGAACTATTAATTGTAGATTGAGAATTGAGAATTGAGAATTGAGAATTGAGAATTGAGAATTGAGAATTGAGAATTGAGAATTGAGAATTGAATAAAAAAATTAAATGACTTGTAACTGTTTAAATTTTGTTTGGTAATAATTTCCCTTTCAAAAATTAACTACACTTTTCAAAAACTATATACCGGGATTAGTTTTCTTTGCAACCAATTTTCTTTTGGATAATTTGCTTTCGGGTGAATGGTGTGAAGACTATAAGCAGGGCGAGATTTACCACTCGTATTCGGCAGACTATAATGCGGAAGCAATCCATGTAAAACAATACAGGTTCCTTTTTTCACTTCAAGAGGCTCCATGCCCTCCATGCCTATTGACGCGGAATCTAAGATTTCCATCTCTGTCCCACCTTCGCTTTTTCGTTTAAACCATGATCGCAGAGTAGTCTGATGACCGCCTGGTTTTGCCCACAAACATCCATTTTCAATTGATGCATCTTCTAGTGCAAACCAATAACCGACACATGAATCTGGCTCTGTATATAAAAAAGTAGAATCTTGATGAACATCTACTACTCCTCCAATTTTTGCATGCTTGAAAATAAACATCGACTGAATAAGTAAGTAGTTATCAATTCCTAACTCACTGGCAAGAGATTTCATTTTTTCAGATCTTGAAAACGCATTAAACACAGGATCTAAATCATGAACCGCATGGCCAATTTTATTGAATGATGATTCTATTTCTCCTTTCAAAGTTCCTTTCTCATCAAAAGCATCCTTCTCAAAAAAGAAAGAAATAGCATCTCCACTTTCCAAAAAATAATCATCACTTGTTTTTGTTTGTTCAGCAGTTTGAAAAATTGAAGACTGACCTTGTAAATTATGATTTCTTGCCAACTCATTGGCGCGTGCAATCAATTCATCACACCTTTCCACTGAATAAAAATCAGGAATAACTAAATAGCCATCCCTCAAGAACTTTTCTTTTCGCATAGTTTATGAATCAATAAATCTTTTCGAAAAATAAAGAAAAGAAACTATATATTTTAAAAAATTACTAGACTATAAATTTAAAATGCTCCGTTAATTTAAGTTTACTTTTATTCTTCTTTTTTAACCATAAATTAAAAAAACTTTGAACAATTTTGGCTAAAGAATGTTCTCCTTACTAACTTGAAAAAATCACCTCGTTTATGTGTCAGTCAAAAGCAAAAAATCAGTAATTTTACCTCATGGAAGCAACAACCATTATCAACATCATCGCCTTTTTTGGCTCCTATTTCGCAATGGAAGGAGTAGCTTGGTTAACACACAAGTATATTATGCATGGTGTTTTATGGTCATTACATGAATCACATCACAAGCCTCGTCATGGTCGATTTGAAAAAAACGACTTCTTTTTTCTTTATTACGCCTCTTTAGCTATGGTTCTGATGTATTTTGGATATGATAATTTAGATTTTAGATTTTGGATGGGCCTAGGCGTCACCGCTTATGGATTTACATATTTTATTTTACACGATGTCTTTATTCATCGGCGAGGAAAATTCCTTGACAAACTTGACAACAGTTATTTCCGTGGAATGAGAAAAGCACATAAAGTGCATCACAAAAATATGGGCAAAGAGGGGTGTGAAGAATTTGGTCTTTTATTGTTTGCCAAAAAACACTTCACTCGTTCTCAAGATTGATTTTCTGCCAAGTAACGTGTGGACAATTAACTCCTCTCAACAATTTACATTTAATTCTATTCATTACAATTGAATCAATATAACTTTATGAATAAAAAAGTATTAATCATTGGCTCTGGTCTTGGCAGTCTTTCTACAGCATTGAGATTATCACATCTAGGCTACGAGATTGACATAGTGGAAAAATACCATCAGGCTGGCGGACGATTAAATACAATGGAAAAAGATGGTTTCACTTTCGACATGGGCCCTTCCTTTTTTAGTATGAGTTATGAATTCAAAGAATTGTTTCAATCAATTGGAATTACAATGCCATTTGAAATTGAAGAATTAAATCCTGTCTATTCCGTAAACTTTGCCAACAACAGTAAATCTTTTTTGATTTACAAAGACTTGAAAAAATTAGCAGAAGAATTTAAAGGCATCGAAAATAATTTTGAAACTAAAATAAAAAAATACCTTGCTGAAGCAAAAAAATTATTTCATGATACAGAAGATATCGTCATCAGAAGTAACTTCACTTCAAAATTAGATTACCTTCTCAAACTCACCAAAGTCCCACTCTCTCATAGTCCAAAAATGTTTCGGTCCATGTGGAAAGAACTTGAAAATACATTTGAATCTGAAGAAGCCAAAGTAATTTTCTCGTTGGTAGCATTTTTTCTCGGCGACACTCCTTTTAAAACACCCGCTGTTTATAGTCTGCTTAATTATACAGAACTTGAGCATGATGGTTATTGGAATGTGAAAGGTGGCATGTATAAAATCACTTCAAGTATAGTAGATCTACTCAAAGAAAGAAATGTAAAATTTCATTACAACACTGAAATTGTTTCTGCCGATTACTCTGCCGAAAAAATAAATAGTTTTACAGACAACAATGGCAAGAAGTGGTTTGCAGATATCTATATCTCCAACAGTGATGCCGCTGCTTTCAGAGGTAAAATTCTAAATCGTAAAAACTATACAGAAAAAAAATTGGATGAAATGAAATGGACTTTGGCTCCTTTCACAATTTATCTTGGAGTAAAAGGCAAAACAGAAAATCTCATTCATCATAATTATTTTCTTGGCAGTAACTTCAGGGAATATGCAAACAATATTTTCAGTTCAGCAACTTCTCCTGAGAAACCTTATTACTATGTAAACGTCAGCAGCAAAAGCAATCCAGCTTCGGCTCCTGATGGTTGTGAAAATTTATTCATACTTTGCCCTGTCCCAGATTTAAGGTACAAATCAGATTGGTCGGATTCCGAAAATCTAGCTGATGTTATTATTGATGATCTCTCAAAAAGAATTAATTTCGATTTGAAAAAAAATACGCTCACCAGAACAATCTTGAATCCGATTCAATGGGAAGAAAAGTTTAATCTCTATAGAGGAAGTGGACTAGGTCTGGCTCATGGCCTATCGCAAGTTGGTGGTTTTAGACCATCGAATAAAGATGAAAAATTTCGAAATCTATATTATGTGGGAGCTTCAACTACTCCTGGAACAGGACTTCCAATGGTAGTTATTTCGTCTAAATTAGTAACAGAAAGAATTAATTCTGACTATGGAACTATACGATAGAATAAGTTATCAGTTCAGTAAAACTCTTACGCGAAAATACAGCACTTCATTTTCGTTAGGCATTCATATGCTCGACAAAAAATTCCACTCTTCGATTTATGCAATCTATGGCTTCGTTCGTCTGGCTGATGAAATTGTGGATACGTTTCATCAACACGACAAAGAAATTCTTTTTAAAAGATTTTCCGAAGAAACTTTTTTTGCCCTTGAACAAAAAATAAGTACCAATCCAATTTTAAATAGCTTTCAAGATACAGTTCACAAGTTTTCCATTGACCGAAAACTCATCACGGCCTTTTTGAGAAGCATGGAAATGGATTTATCTCTGTCAAACTACAACGAAGCGGGATATATCGAATATATTTATGGTTCAGCAGAAGTTGTTGGATTGATGTGCTTGAAAGTTTTTTGTAATAATGACGAACCGCAATATGAATTTCTTACACCTTATGCGCGCAGGCTTGGTGCAGCTTTTCAAAAAGTAAATTTTCTTCGCGACATTGACAGCGATTTTTCTGACAGAGGAAGAGTCTATTTCCCTGGTGTCAATTTCAAGGATTTCAGTGCTGAAAATAAAAAAGAAATCGAAGCCGATATAGAAAACGATTTTTCCAAGGCATGGATAGGAATAGTGAACTTGCCAAAGGGCAGCAAGCTTGGTGTAATGGTGGCTTATGTTTATTATCAATCTTTATTTAGAAAAATAAAACTACTGCCAACTAATGCAATAAAAATTAAGAGAATTAGAATTAATAATTTTCAGAAAATATTACTATTGATAAAAACATGGTTCAAATTTAAATTTAACCTCACATGAAGTTTATCAAAGCTTTTTTGATTTTATTAATTGTCTTTCACTGCCCTGTTAAAGCGCAATCAATACAACGCAACGATATTAGGTTAGAATTTCAATTGTGCCGAGACAATCTTATGACTGATATTCTGTTTAATAAAATTTCATCGTCGAAATACTTAGAACCTATTCTTATTGGCTATAAAGGTGCACTAATAGCAAGCAAAGCACGGTTTACGGTAAATCCGTTTAGAAAATTATCGTTTTGCAAATCGGGATTAGAAGAAATTAGTGTCGCCATTAAAACTGCACCACACGATATAGAACTTAGATATCTTCGATTGCTGATACAAACTAATATTCCGATTTTTTTAGGAATGAGTACAAATTTGGTTGAAGATAAAATTGTTATTCTTTCTTTTATAAATGTTGAAACTGACAGACATTTAAAAAACATGGTCACACACTTTTTAATGAGTAGCGGACTTTGTACTGAAAAAGAAAAATTAAATTTGGTAACATTGTAAAATATGCAACATTATACATATTTACTCCTCAATTTTTTCTCAATATTAGTCCCCCTTCTATTCTCATTTGAAAAGAGAATTTGTTTCATCAAAAAACTTCCTGCACTTATTCCAGCGATTGTTCTTACTGGAACATTCTTTATAATTTGGGATCACTACCTCACAGTTTGGAATGTATGGGGGTTTAATAAAGAATATGTTCTAGGTTATTTTTTGTGGGATCTGCCAATTGAAGAATGGCTTTTTTTTATAACAATACCCTATTCATGTGTTTTTATATATGAATCACTTAACTTTTTATTTAAGAAAGATTTATTATTTTCAATTTCTAAAAACATTTCTTGGCTTCTTATTGTTGTATTAAGCATTGTCGTTCTTTTCAATACAGATAAACTTTATACCTCCATAAAATTTAGTTCAACCGTTATTTTCTTGCTATTGGTAGTCGGAAAGAAAAGTGTCGTTCTAGGTAAATTCTATAGAGCATATCTGGTCAGCTTAATTCCTTTTTTCATTGTCAATGGAATACTAACTGCTCTTCCGGTGGTAACTTACAACAATGCTGAAAACCTTGGGATTCGAATTGGCACTATACCAATTGAAGATACTGTTTATAGTCTGTTGCTATTGTTGATGAATGTTACATTTTATGAATTCTTTAAAAAAATAAATTTACACAATGCTAAACCTTCAAGTGACTATTGATAAAAATTCCGGATTTTGTTTTGGAGTTGTTTATGCAATTCAGTTAGCTGAAGAAATTTTAAATGCGAATCGTTCACTTTTTTGTTTGGGCGATATTGTACACAACGACGAAGAAATTACTCGCCTTCAAAATAAAGGCTTGAAAATTATTTCTCATGAGGAACTAAAAACTCTGAAAGATGAAACAGTTCTACTACGGGCACACGGAGAACCTCCTTCGACATACCAAATTGCGATTGAAAACAATCTTACACTTGTTGACGCGTCTTGTCCAGTTGTTTTAAAATTACAAAATAGAGTAAAACAATCTTCAGATAATGCGAAACAAATTTACATTTATGGTAAAAGAGGGCACGCAGAAGTTGAAGGACTCATTGGCCAGTCTGCAAATGAAGTCACCGTTTTTCAAGACGTAAGCGAACTTGACTTTGAATCGATGCCTAAAAAAATATCGCTTTATTCTCAAACAACAAAAAGCACCGAACGTTTCTACAAAATTTACAACACATTTCTTGAGAAAGGAATTGACGTTGAACTGAATGATACAACATGCAGACAAGTTAGTAATAGAGACGTTCAAATTAGAGAGTTTGCCACTTCACACAACGTTATCGTTTTTGTTGCAGGAATAAAATCATCGAATGGAAAAGTACTTTATGATGTTTGCAAAAACAATAACACGAGGACTTATTTTATCAGCTCCCCAGAAGAACTAGACTATAATTGGTTTTTTGAAAACGAGTCTGTAGGAATTTGTGGCGCCACTTCTACTCCAATGTGGTTGATGGAAAAAGTGAAAGATGGAATTCTAAATTTTTAATCTTTTTAAAATAGGGCCTAATCTATTTGAGAAGATTGATACGGCCTTTGTATTCATGCTTCTCTCCTTTTTCATCTGTAATAACAGATAAATAAACATACGTATCTTCTTGACAATGTTTTCCTGTATTTAACAAGGTGCCGTCCCAACCTAAATTCTCATCATTGCTGGTATAAATGATTTCTCCCCAACGATCAAAAATCAACATTTTAAATCCATAAATTCCGATGCCCAATGGTTTGAATCTTTCATTGATTCCATCTTCATTGGGCGTAAAAGTATTTGGAAAATAGACTATGAATTCTCCTTTTACTTTTACAAATTTATGAATCGTATCCCAGCACATGTTATTATTTCTAATAAGCAATCTGACAAGATATAAACCTGTATCTCTGTACATGTGCTCAGGATTTTTTAAAACAGATGTATCTCCATCACCAAAACTCCAATTCCAAAATGAAGGATCGATACTTAAATCTGTAAATACTACATTCGGATTTACTATTGTTGGGTCTTCTGTTGAAACAGAAAAATTGGCTACAGGTGCATCTTTTATTTGTACGGAAGCCGGTTGTCTCCATTCTGCCTTACAACCATGATCTGATGTTACAGTATGATTGACAGAATAAATTCCTGATAAAGAATACGTGTGAGTTGGATTCGCTGAAGTATCATTTCCTCCATCACCAAATTCCCAATAATGTGAACTAATTGAAATTGTATTTTGCTGAGAAGTAAAATCTACACTTAACCCGGGACAACCTGAATAGGGCGAGAGTGAAAATTCAGCATTAGGAATAGGAAGCACATTAATTGTTACTTGCTGTTGAACAGGTGGAGTTCCACATTGATCAGTTACAGTAACTAAATAGTTTGTCGTTGCAAAAGGAGCAACATAAATATTATTTCCATTATTCCCGTCGCTCCAAGAATAATTATATGGTCCGCCATTCCCACCCGAAGCATTCGCAATCATTGTTGCACCAGCGCCTTTACAAATTGTATCACTACTAATTGAAGTTGCAAGCAGTGGTGGATTGACCATCACACGCACGGGTGCTACTAAACTTTGACAACCATTAGCATCGATTACATAAACCGAATAATTGGTGGTGCTTGTTGGATTAAATGTTTGAGTTTGACTAATCGATGTATTACTCCAATAATATGTATAACCTGGACTTCCTCCTTGTGCATTGGCCGTCACACTTGTTGTTTGTCCAATACAGATTATTGGAGGATCCATCATACTAACTGTTACTTGACTTGGCTCTGTGACTTGAATTTGTTTTGTAATTGTACAACCATTTTGATCTGTTGCAACAACGAAATAATTTCCTGCCTGCAGACCTGTGGCAACTGAATCGACGCTGCCAGACGACCATGAATAAGAATAGGGTGATGCTCCACCGCTAATTTGCACTTTCGCAATTCCAGTTGAACTATTATAACAAACAGCGGGCACCATCGTACCCACTGCAGACATTTGAATTGGAGAGTCAACGTTAAAATTAGATGAATAGGAACAGCCATGAGAATCGGTGATGACGACTAAATAATTTCCTGCCGATAAGTTTGAAATAATAGAATCATTTATTGTTGACGGGCTCCAACTAAAATTAAAAGGTCGAACACCACCTTGTACAGATAGTGAAATATTTCCTGTACTATTTCCAACACATGATGTAGGAGTAATATTCGCTGTTACATTTATTTCTTGAGGTTCACTCACAGTAAAATAATGGGAGGAAGTACAACCATTGACATCTGTTCCTATGACAGAATAATTTCCGGCAGATAAATTTGTGGCCATCTGACCCGACTGACCATCTGACCATTGAAACGAATAACTGCCTGCTCCACCGACTGCTGAAACTATAGCACTTCCATTTCCTTCATTGAAACATAGAGCGTCTGAAACATTTGTGGAAACAAGAACTGGCTGAGGTTGATTGATAGTTCCTGACATTGAAATTGTACAGCCGTTTGCATCAGTAATAATAGCAGAATAAGTTCCGCCATGAGAATTACTGATATCAGAAGAAGTAGTTCCGTCTGACCAGTTGTAAGTATAGGGTGATGTTCCTCCTGATGGATTCAAAGATAATTGTCCATCGCCACCACCAAAACAGGTAATAGGAGTTGTAGTAATTGAACTTGACAATACTGTAGGAGAAGTAATTGTAAAAGGTAATGTTGTTACACATTGATTGCTATCGGTTATCATCACCGAATATGAACCGGCTGGAATTCCGGAAACAGAATTTGTATTCTGATTCGAACATGACCATTGGAAATTAAAGGGAGCTGTTCCTTCTGTTAATGAAACAGACGCTCCTCCATCGCTTCCTGCATTACAATTTACAGGCATTAGTGAACTGATTGTTGCTGATGGTCCAACAATATTCGATACGCCAACCGACATGGATGATGTACAGCCAGCGTTGTCGGTTACGATGATGGAATAGGAACCAGCAATTAAATTATCAACTTGTGAATTTGTTATTCCAAGTTGCGGCCAATAAAAAGAATAAGGTTGTTGTCCTCCGTTTACAGAAATTGAAATAGCTCCATTCGAACTTCCACATGTTGTTAAAGAAGTTGAAGGTGAAAGTGAAATGAGTTGTGGTTCAGTTACTGTTGAATTTCCGATGACTGTACAGCCATGAGAATCTGTAACGGTAACTTCATAATAACCGGCTGTAGTATTTGTGATGTATGATGTCGTATCTGAATGTCCTTGCCAAGCAAAAGAATACGGTGGTACGCCACCTATTACTTCTACCTCAGCTCTACCATCCGAATTTCCATAACATGTGACTGATGCACCTGCTGCTGCACTGACTAATAACTCTGGAGGTTCATTAATTAAAACGGCAATAGTTGAAACACATGCATTCGCATCAGTAATAGTTACATCATATCGTCCCATCGATAAACCTATAGCAGAATTTGATGATGAAACATTCGGCGACCATGAGTAAGTATAAGGAGCAGTACCACCGCTGACAGATACTGTAGCGTTAGCATCGTTTCCTCCAAAGCAATTTGGTGCATTGGTTGCTCCGTTGGTCAGACTCATCACACCTGTATTTCTTACCACAATTGATTTTGTTTGACTGCACCCATTATTATCTGATACCACTACTGAGAATAAACCTTCTGGTAAACTATCGATATAGTTTATTCCAGTTTCTCCGCTCGACCACGTATATGAATAAGGCGCCCTTCCTCCACTTACTTGAACAATCGCTGTGCCAGTACTATTGCCGCAGATCCCCGATGTAGAAGAAGGAACAACAACCATATTTGAAGGTTGACTGATGTATGTAGATGTAGTTGATGAACAACCGTTGGCGTCCGTAATTAAAACAGTGTACATACCACTTGAAAGCCCTGATGCTGATGCTGAATTTCCTCCTTGTGGAGACCAACTATAATTGAAAGGTGCTGTACCGTTTGCAACTGTTACCGACGCTCTTCCATCATTTCCACCATAACATGATATGTTCGAAACTGAACTGATCGTTGCTGATGGCGGAGCAATAGAAGAAATCGTTGTTGAAGAAGTAATAGAACATCCATTCGCATCAGAAACTTCAACAAAATAATTTCCTGAATTCAGTCCAGCAATTTGAGTAGATGAAATGTTACCCGGTGTCCAATTATAATTATACGGAGAAATTCCTCCGCTTGCTAATGCAGAAACAACTCCGTTTGAATTTCCACAAGATGTTGGAAAGCTTGAAATACTAGTTTGAACTTGAGTAGGCTGACTGACGACAAATGATGATGTCGTTGAACATCCTCTTGAATCAGTAGCAACTACTTGATAATTTCCTGCTGAGAGTCCGGTAGCCATTTGACCTGTCTGTCCATTAGACCATTGATAGGTATAAATGGAAGAACCACCAGTTGCTGATACAATTGCCGATCCAGATGTTTGATTGAAACAGCGAACATTATTAACGACTGTTGAAGCAGTAAGAATTGTCGGTTGAGAAATAGTTGCTGATGCTGTCGATGTGCATCCTTTTGAATCGGTCACTATCGCTGAATAATTTCCTACTGACAAATTTGAAATACTTGAAGTGGTTAAACCATTCGACCATAAATAAGAATAGGGCGCAACACCACCATTGACTGAAATTGTTGCTTGACCATTATTGTCAGCATAGCATGTTATTGCAGATGAAGTTGCCGATGAAAATAATCGAGAAGGCTGAGGTATGTTAAATGGAACTGTAGTAACACATCCATTTCCATCTGTTACAACGACTGAATGCGTTCCAACAGGTATTCCAGAAATAGAATCTATATTCTGTGTAGAACAAGACCATGAATAATTAAATGGAGGCGTTCCACCTGAAACTGCTACGATAGCACTTCCGTCATTATTTCCATAACAGTTCACAGAAGTTAAACTACTCATACTTGCTGTAGGACCATTAATATTTGAAACTCCAATTGATGATGAAATTGTACAGCCATTATTATCTGTAATATTGACAGTATATGATCCGGCATTCAAATTATTAATTTGAGTTCCAGTCGTACCAGATTGTGGCCATAAATAATTATACGGCGATAATCCACCCACTACAGATACACTCGCTGCACCATTACTATTTCCACATGTAGAAGCAGTAGAAGAAGAACTGAGTACAAGTTGAGACGGTTCATTAATAATTGCAATACTATTCACGGTGCAACCATGAGAATCAGTTACAGTAACTAAATATGTACCTGCTGTTCTATTATTCAAAAAAGAAGTTCCATTTGGATAACCAACCCATGAATAAGTATATGGTGGAACACCACCAGAACTATTTACTTCAGCTCTACCATTTGATCCACCATAACAAGTCACGGGAGTACTAGCTATTGAGCTAGCAAGTAATTCTGGTGGTTCGCTAATTAAAATTGATGTTGCGCTACTACATCCATTTGCATCGGTCACAGTTACCGTGTAGGTCCCATTGGATAATCCCACAGCGGTGCTATAAGTAGAAGGGTTTTGTGACCACGAATATGAATAGGGTGCTGTTCCACCTATGATCGTTACTGTTGCTGTTGCATCATTACTACCAAAACAATTTGGCGTTGTTGACGAAGCAATCGAAGGAATTAAAATGCCGGTATTTGAAATACTGAGCGAACTTGAACTTGTACATCCAGCGTAATCTGTTACGACAACACTATAAGTCCCTGCCGACAAATTAGCAATCGTAGGATTTCCAACAGAACCATTAGACCAGCTATAATTGTAGGGCGATATTCCGCCAGTGGCCACTACACTCGCACTACCATTATTGTTTCCACATGTTGCAATAATTGATGAAGTAGTTGCAATTAATACAGGAGGTTGGCTAATTGATAAGGACACTGATGAAGTACATCCGTTTGCATCTGTAACATTTACTCTATAGTTTCCGCTCGACAATTGATTGGCTGATGAAGTATTTCCTCCACTTGGTAACCATTGGTATGTAAAAGGTGCTGTCCCATTGAAAATGTTGACACTAGCACTTCCATTGTTTCCATTAAAACATGTTACATCAGTAATTGTGTTAAGCGACAATGTTGGATTTGGAATTGCATTTACAGAGGTAGAAACATTCGACAAACATCCATTTGCATCCGTTACTTGTACTGAATAATTTCCAGGAGCTACACCAGTAACTTGTTTCATTGAAATGTTTCCAGGTGACCATAGATAAGAATAAGGTCCTTTTCCTCCACTTACATTAACATCAAGAGTTCCATTAGAGGCTCCGCAAAAAGTTGATTGTGTTATCGCAGACAAAACAATAGGTGCTGGTTCAGTAACGACAACCGATGAAGATGTTGTGCAGCCTTTGGAATCGGAAACAATTACCTGATAATTACCTGCTGAAAGATTAGTCACATTAGCTAAAGTAGAATTTCCTGGTAGCCAATTATACTGATATGGACTTGTGCCACCACTTGCAACAACGGATGCGGCTCCGATATTAATACCGTTACAATTTAAATTGACTGGTGGACTCATTGTCGAATTTAATGTTGGAGGTTGAGTAATGGTGGATGTCATACTTCTTGTACATCCATTTGCATCGGTCACTGTACATCGATAATTTCCTGATGAAAGATTTGTAGCATTTGCATTCGATGAAACGTTTGGTGACCAAGAATAAGTAAAAGGTGAAACGCCGCCATTAGCTGTTAAATTAATTATACCGTCACTCCTTCCCTTACAACTCACATTGTTTTGCATTGTACTTGTCAAACTTAAAATAGAGGGTGAAAAAATACTGGTAGATGCACTAAGCGTGCAACCATATTTATCGGTAACAACACAAGAATAATTTCCTCCAACTAAATTATTTGCTGTAGAATTAGTTGATCCACCTGGAGTCCATGAATAACTAAAGGGAGCAGAGCCTACAGCAGTCACTGATGCTGTACCTGACCCTGGAATTGCACAATTTGAATTGGTAGTTGCTATAGTTGTAGATAAAGGTGGAACTAAAATGGTAAATGAATAAGTTTGAAATCCTAAAAACGGACAATTGTTGTCTTGAACGATAATCAAAAAAGTATAAGGCTGAGGACGAGCTTGAGCAATAGTTGGAGTCCAATTAAATGTACCTGAAGGAAATTGCGATGGGCTAGCAACAAAAGTTGATCCACTGATATTATTGATACATGTCATCGTTACAGTTTGTGTACTGTTTGGATCACCGGAACTTATCCTGAATGTCAAAAGTTTTCCGGGGCATGTTACCAAATCAAAATTACCAGAGCCATTAATTCCTGATGACGTTGGAAGGCTATTACTACAATTCTGAGTGTAGACTTCCATGTCTCGTACCACAGAGCCAATTAAAACACCATTACGATATTCCTTCACAAGAATAGTCATTACTCCTACTTCTAATTGTGTCGGTGTAATTGTTATATCTCCAGAATTGTCTAAAGTAATTGCAGGTGAAGAGGAGAGCGGACTTGATGCGGAATATCCAGGTTTAAAAACAACGTTTGTTCCAGCTTGAGATCGAGGTGTTACAAAAGAATAAACTAAAGAATCACCATCGGCATCAAAGGCACCATGATTATAATGGAAAGCTTGTCCGACACAAAAAAATGCGACAGGAATATTAGTAAAGACTGGTGCGGAATTGGTTGGAGCTGCTCTATTATTTAAGGTAGCTTCGACATAAGTTCCCGGTACACCACTACAATTAGTTGGAGAATATGATAGAGTGGTGATTGCACAATTTCGACAACAAACAGCGTAGCCAAAAATCCAATCTGTGCAGACCATTGGTAAAGTTACTGTTCCAACGTAATCATATTTTTGAATTCCTGGCAATGTACCTGATGAGCATGTAGTCACAGCACTGCTACAGACATGAGAAATTTCTTGACCTGTGCCTGCGACTCTAGAAAGATTGAATGATCCACTGAAGCTACAACTCACCGAAGAATAATTTACTCCAACGGTTGAGGGAGCTGCAATTCCTGCACAATCTCTATAGAGAGTTACATTCAATTGATAAGTGTTTCCACTCAACCATTTGTAGGTGATATCTGCTCCACTAATGTGTGTACTTCTCGAAATAAACGGACTCATCAACAAAAATAAAAAAGTAAGCACAACGCTTATTCGTAGCTTAATGATAGTCGAGATTTTCTTTAATAAACTACTATTCATGTTTTTCTTTGGCATTTGACAATTGTCAAAGCACTTTTGTGGTCATACTCATAAAACGCTTTTTATTTTTTTGAGTTGACATAATTTGGCCCAAGTACTTACAGTTGCTTTATCGAAAAATTATTTGAAAGGCTATCAAAGATTGAAGAGTATTTGGAATTTGAATCCACAGAAAATCAGGAATTATACGAATAGAAATCCATTAAAAAAGACATCAAAAAAAGGCTGTCTTGAATTAACAGGACAGCCTTTTAAAAAAATAGTTTGGAAGATTAAAACTCCCACATATCGTGTTCAAAGTTGGTGATTTCTTCTTTTATTCTTTCAGATTCCAAAAGAGCACTTAAACCTTGTTTGTAATCTTCAATACGACGATCATAAACGTTCGCTTCTTTGTAGATATAACTACCGAACAATCGTTTCTGGAAAATGTCATCGAAAGTTCTACGTTCTGCGTCATTCTCACGATTAAAGATTTCACTATTGGCAAATAATTTTCTCGCCTCAGGATAATAAATCCAGAACAATGGAATTTTAATATTTCCCTCTCTCACATCTCCTTTTTCATCCACTGCATAAACCATCGGTGCTAAACCAATGATGCGAACATCAATTACAGAACGTTGTTTGTCGAAGAACCAATCTTCTTTAACTCTGAACCCAATGACTTTGTCGCGAGAAAATTCTCTGGCAATAATTGTATCGTATTCATCATAGGGAGGATCCGGTCTTTGCATTTTTACAGTGTCGGTTCTTGAACCACCGCGACCTTCAATTTCTTTTACAGTCAAAGGTTTTGTGAACTCGTCATCTTCGAAGCTGTATGCCGTTAACGATCCTTCTGTAATGGCATCCATCACTATATCCATCAGATTCTTGCGATCTTTTGTCTGTTTGCTAGAAGGATATTTCAGTGGAAGGTTAATCTTTTCTTGTAAGTCGATTACTCTCCATATACGTTTTGACCACATAACATCGGCCTCACGTAAAAATGGATAAGGGATAACCGAACGTGTTAGTGCAGTTTCTTTTACATAAACTCCGTCTAAGAGACCATTTTGCGAAAATGCCGCAGTGCTAAGCATTGCAAAAATGATCACAAATAAAATTCTGGCTTTCATGACTTCTGTTTTAAATTATTATTGAATAGTAAATGACATGGGTGATAAACTACGAGTGGATTGATCGGCACCTGTTGCCATTTTTGCTTTGATGTATTCGACAATTACCTTATCGCCTGCACGGAGTTTTGCAATTGCCTCACGCATGGGCTGTGATAACTGATTCCCTTGAGATTCATATTCAATTAAATCTTTTCCTTTTGCAATTATCGATACACGGAATCCAGTGATTTTAAAGAATAATTCGAAGTCGAAATTTTCTAGCTGTGGAATTAATGTTCCTGCAGCAAGCAAACTCTTATTGATGGAACCACCTTTGCTATTTGAAATTGTTGCTACTGGATCGGGTACACGCTTCACACGATATTTAAATTCTCCCATTGAGATTACTTTACCACCAATTTCCGCTGATACAATAATCTTTGCTTCTCCAACTGTTGATACTGTTGCAATGTAATGTCCACCACCTGCAGTTGCATTTGGTTTTAACGATCCACCTGCTCCAGATATTGAAGATTTAACTTTATCATTAGAAACTCCAGGCACAGAAATCGCCATTGGGTTATCCACTCCAATGTAAAGTACATTCATCTTTTCTGCGGCAACAACTGAATTTGGTTTTTGCGCAGTATAAGATTGAGAAAATGGATAGTGCTTATAAGTGCCATCAGGTTGTTTTACACGAATGACACCAGCCCATTTTTTCTCACCTTCAGAACCGGGGTGGTCGGTATATTTTGCATATCCTCCATCTACGGGAAGAGGTTTACCATCACATCCTTTACACGTTACAGCACCAATAGAATCAGTGGTTGCGCCAATATAAACTTCAGGGATCATCGTTGTAGATGTTGCAGACATAAACACTTCAGCTGTATAGTCGCTACCAATGGTAACGACAGTACTGCTAGGAATTACTTTTGCATCAAATTGATTGAACTTAACGAGATTGGCATCAACGGAACCTAAGAGATGATCGATTACTTGAGACTCAGCATTTCTAACATCCGATTCAATTTTGGTTAACAAAGCAACTGTTGCTACAACTGGATTGTGATAGAACGTAAATAACTCCCAAGTTCCTTTACCATCCTCTTTTTTAGCAGGGTCATTTGTGTTTAACAAATTATCCATTTGAGTTTTGTATTCCTCTTGAGTTCCAGCTGGTGCATTAGCAATAATCAATTTCTTGAAATCATCTAATTGCTGCTTGAGTTTTACGGCTTCACCTCTTTTTCCTTGAGCATCATCATCACCAATCATCATATGAGTAGGTGAATCATAATCTTCTTTATTTTCCAGTTCGCGCAAAGTCGGAGTTGCTTTTCCTTTCTCAGCTTTATCTGAAGTTCGAATTAATTTATCTTTTAACTCTTCGATAAATTTATTTAAATCATTTGCACCTTTTCTGATGTTCTGAGCTTGCGCATTTACTGCACCATATTTCTTTGCATCATTCTGCATTGATTTCTCAAACGATGCATAGGTTGATTGATTTTTTTTGTCAATATTGTTTTTAGACAATTCGACACTTTCGTTTATCGTCACAAAGGCGTTGATTACTTCCTTTGTTACGTTGAGGGCAAGAAGCGCTGTTAACACGAGATACATCATGTTAATCATCTTCTGCCGAGGTGATAGTTTTCCGCCCGCCATGGTTTAAATACTGGTTTTCAGGTTTAGGTTAAAATAATTGAGGGAGACGGGAAATTAACCGCGTACTGTCATTGCAGATAACATGTTACCATACACTGTGTTTAATTGAGACAGGTTTTTAGCCAATGTCGCAACTTCCTCACGGTATTTCTTCGTGTCATCCAAAGACGAATTTAAATTAGACATCAATTCATTAATGCCATCATAAAATTTCGCTGTCTTCTTTAGATTATCACTACTGTCTTGCAATTGCAATTCATAAACAGCATTCAATGCTGCTAAGTTTTTACCAGCAGAAACTACCTGATCTTTATAAACCTTTACCTCTTCAGTAGAAGACGATAAGCTTTCTACAGCCTGTGCAGCTTTCGTATAAGATGAAGACATTTCGCCAACTGATTTTGCAGCAGCATTAACATTTTTCACATAATCATTAGTGGCAACAGAAGCATCGCTCATATCAGCCAACTTAGAGGTGTTATCTCCTAACGATTTTAATCCTATACCTAAGCTTGAAATTAACTCCGGACCAATTTTGGCATCAGCCATTAAACGGTCTAAGTGTTGAACAACTGGATCTGTTTTCTTCCGACGATCTTTTTTACCATGACTGTCTTCGTCTTCCATCCCAGCTAATTCAGGATAGACTAAAGACCAATCTACATCTTCATGTGGTGGTTCAAAGGCAGAGAAGATAAAGATTACAGCTTCTGTTCCTAATCCAACAACGAGGAAAAATCCTGATGCTGGCCAGTGCTGAATTTTAAATAATGCACCGACGATTACAATAGCAGCTCCGATACCGTAAAGCTTCGCCATGAAATTCTTAAATTTCTTCCCTTGTGTTAATTCGGCAAGTCCCATAGTGTTGTTTAGATGAAATGGTTAGTTAGACAATAATTAATTATAATTTGAGAGAGAATAATTCTAAGGAGGTGACAATAATCTATTGATTCAAATATGTTTAATAATCCGCCTTATCGCGTCCTAAGAAACTTTGAACACAACGGAATCCAATGTAACATTTTGAAGTATCCTGATATTCGTAGGTACGTACTCCTGTTTGCAGATAATATCCTACATCTTTCCAGGATCCACCACGAATAACTTTACGTTTTAAAGCAGGAGGATCATTGTCTTTTGCTTCATATTCGTAATCAGTACTGATGTCATGTGAAAAACTATAAGACGATTCGTCAAATGCATTGCTGGTCCACTCGCTTACATTTCCAGCCATGCAATACAAACCATAATCGTTTGGCCAGTAGGATGTCGCTTTCACAGTGTAAACACCGCCATCATCCATGTAATTTCCACGCATTGGTTTAAAATTTCCTAAGAAACAACCACGACTATTGCGAATATAAGGACCTCCCCAAGGATAAGGAGACAAATCAAGACCTCCGCGGGCAGCATATTCCCATTCAGCCTCAGTTGGAAGACGGAAATCTTGCGCAAATGCATTTCCATTATCTGCCAAATAGCTATTTAAAAGTTGAGTTCTCCAAATACAGAATGCTCTTGCTTGTTTCCAATTAACACCCACAACCGGGTATTCATCATAAGCTGGATGCCAGAAATACATTTGAGTTAATGGATCATGAAACGAATATGTATAGTCGTGAATCCAAGCTAGTGTATCTGGATAAACATTAATTACATCTTTCTTTATAAATACAGAACGATCCCGCATTCCTTGCTCACGGTTTTCACGTTGAGCTGCGGCTTTCAAATCGATCCAGTAATATTCGAAATTTAATTTACGTGTGTCTATTTCTTTACGACGATAAAAACGCTCTGTCTCAGGTAAAAAAAGTTCAGCGAGGGTTTCTTCATTTTGCTCATCGTCCCATTTAATTTTAGCTCTCCAGTTAATCCGCTCTCCATATTCTCCTTCTTCAATCAAGTGTTCTCCACCGATCAATCGATGAGCCAATGAATCACGCACCCAATACACGAATTGGCGGTATTCATTGTTGGTGATTTCGGTATTATCCATATAAAATGCTGGAATAGTTACCGTCTTAGATTGCGCGGTGACTGAATAAGGAACATCCTGATCACTCGGTCCCATATTATAAGAACCAGCTGGGATGAATACCATTCCGAAAGGATCTGCCTGATACCACTTTTCACGGTCAACTACACCAGTTAATTCACCCTTGTTGCTTCCGCCACATCCGGCTAATGCAACTACGGCTAACAAGTACAGAAAACCGAATTTTTTGTTTCCTAAGCTTTTGATATTCATCGTTTTTATGAAAAATACTAGTTTCGTTTAATAACAGATCTTCAAGTTAAATAGAACTTCCATTATGAAATATCTTCCTGTAACGGATAGACACACCATTGGTTGCACCAAATTTAGACTAAGATCGCACCCCTCATTACGTAAACTCTACAGGAATCTTACATTCCTATGGAACTGACGTTTTACTACTTTTGTTGGTTTATAACAATATCCCAGCATGATCTCGTGTGTTCCGCTGCTATATGTCTTGATTTCTGAAGTAGTCATGTCGTAAGAATAACCGAATTTTAAATTGGGCATAATCTCTATACCTGCCATAAACACAATTGCATCTTGTAAACGATATGATGCTCCTATCCAATATCGGCTATTGATAAATAAATTCGCATTAAAATCTGCCTGAGTTGAAACTGCATCGGTCTTTAATTGAACCATGGGTTTTAAGGTCAGTGAGGATGTTAGGTCTAAACTGTAACCAGCCATTAGATAATAATGACGAGCTAGACTTGTATTTATATTATTGTATTTAATTTTTCCCTCGGTAAGATGAGATGTTGACAGTCCTACATAAAGTTTATCGGTGTTGTAATAAACTCCTAAACCCATGTCAAAAGCTCCTCCACTAACGTTAGTTGTAGGGATGTTATTGTCGCCTGCATCGTTAAAAACAAATTTACTTCCGTTCAACGATTTCTGATGAAAGCCAAAGTCCACTCCAATTCCAATTCGTCCAGCTCCTAAATCAGCACGGTAAGCATAAGCTCCACGTACATTTAAATTCTTTTCTACTCCTAAACCGTCGGCAGCATAAACTGTTAAACCAACACCACCATGCAACATATCAACTGGCATGTCTGCTGTTAATAACATAGTCTTTGGTTCACCGCCAAAGCCTGTCCATTGGTTTCGGTATAATAAGGTTCCACAAATTGCATCATTCGAGCCGGCAAAACCAGGGTTAACACACAGTTTAGTGAACATGTTCTGGCTAAATTGAGGATCCTGCTGAGCAGAAACTGTCAATGAAAGAGAGAACAGTAGCGAAAATGTAATCGTAAAAATTTTACGCATCTTTAGAACAGGTGTTTTTTAGCTTAACGAGAGATTTCCTAACTTTTGGAGCGAGTAAAGTAATGAAAAAATAAATCTATAAACAAAATTATTTTGAAGGGTTGATTGTTAATTTCTTTAGTTTTTTAACGATTCAACGGATTCTTCTTAAAAAAGTTTCTAACTCATTCTCACTCCAGATTTCAATTAAAATCTATCGGAGCTAATTGAATTTTTTGTGACTGAAATTTTCTGAAATGCCTGCCACCAACGTTCAGGAATCTCTTCCTTTAACGCCGTTTCATAATCTTTATATGAACAGGGAACTAAATGATGCCTGTGATACCTTACTTTATTTGTTGGGTTGGGTACTTCCATCCACCATCTTTCGCTTTTCGTGCTTTTATAGAAGACAATTTCCTGTTCATTATTTTTTAAAGGAACACGGTATTTCACAAAACCAGTCTTACTCTTCAATGGAACATCTTTCTTTCTATTGTAATAACCATCTATAAAATACCAAATCATTTGAGCCGCCAAGTGAGATGTCTGATCATGGTTATCGAAGAGTGGATTGATTTCATACAGCCCAAACGAAGTTAACTTATCACTCATTCCAGCGTACCTCACAATTTTACAAGCATCTTCTCCATAAAATCCATTCGGTGTTGCATTGCCATTTCCTGGAGCATCGCTCTGACGGATGGCAGTTATATCAAAGGAAAGAATGTCGGCGTTTCTAACAATTGGCTCTACTTCTTCCATGTCGCTTTGAACTTGACCTAAACGATAGGCGTCAAAAAACAATCGTTCCATCAATTCTACCTGGTCGTGTCCAACAAAATAAGTCTGATAACCGATGTTGCTAAAATTGAAAAGGAAATTCGGTTCATGCAAAACAATTTTTCCTAAAAAAGAATTCGAATTTATTTTCTCTTCTGCAGAACCTAAATCAAAAGATGCATCTACTGAGGCTATGTTGACAGTTTCTTCTAACTTTTGATAGGCAACATACTGTGCAAAGGTGAGATCCTGACTTCCTCCTAAAACAATTGGAAGTACACCTGCCTTCAACAGTTCAACCATTATGGCTGTTACTGCTGCATAAGTGTCTGCCAGTGTTTCTCCTATTCTCAAATTTCCCAAGTCAACAATGCTGTACGGATAGTTACCTACTTTTAAAGCATAAAATTTTTCTCTAATCAAATCAGGAGCTTGTGCACAACCATCGTTACGCACAGATCCGCGATCTTCTTCTACTCCAAATATGGCCAAATTCACTCCTTCAAATGATGGAAAATTTTCTACTGAAAGAAATTTCTCAACAATATTTCCGATTGAAGACCGCTGGTTTTCATAGCTACTGAACCTTGACGAATCTAACGGATCAAAAAAAACAGATATGTCCATTGAATGAATGTTGGAGTAAATTATTTCTTCTTCTTAACGACTGCCTTCTTTGTGACTGCTGGCGTCTTGGCAGATGTCACCTTCTTAGCAACTACTGCTTTTTTCTTTGGAGCAACTTTTTTGACAACTTTTTTTGCAGGCTCAGCCTCTACTGTCGCAACTTTTTTCTTCGACGCAGCTGCTTTTTTAGGAACAGCTTGCTTAAAAGGAGTTTTCTTTGTCTTAAAACCAAATCTACCTTTCTTACTGATTGGTGTTTTCTCTGCTAGATCGGCAAGTTCTATCAAGGTAAAACTCTTCGGATCGCGATCTTTTGGAATACGAAGGTTTCTGCCCTTATAACTTACATAAGGTCCCCATCTTCCATTTAACACTTGTACCTCTGGATCCTCGTCAAATGTCATGATGATTCTTTCGGCATTGGCTTTTCTTTTTTCTACAATCAATTCCACTGCCCGATCATAGGTAATAATATAAGGATCATCTTCCTTTTTCATCGAAACAAAAAAGTCGTTCAATCTCACATACGGTCCGAAACGTCCAATTGCAACATTCACGTCGTGCTCTTCATACGGACCTAAATTTCGAGGCAACTTAAATAAATCAATTGCTTCTTCAAATGTTATCTGATCTAACCGTTGTTCAGCTCTTAATTTAGCAAACCGCGGTTTCTCTGTTTCTTCTTGTGATCCAATTTGGGCCATCGGACCAAAACGTCCAACACGTACTAACAATGTTAATCCTGATGTTGGATCTTTGCCTAAAATCCGTTCTCCCGTTACTCGTTCTGATTCTTTTTCTGTCGTCTTTACAGTGGTATGAAAAGGACCGTAGAATTCAGTAATCATTGTCTGCCATTTCAATTCACCATTGGCAATATCATCAAATTCTTTTTCTACATAAGCTGTAAAATTATAATCAAGAATATTTTTAAAATTAGCGACAAGAAAATCATTCACCAACATTCCTATATCAGTCGGAAACAATTTATTTTTTTCCGCTCCTGTAATTTCGGTTTTCGTTTCTCGAGAAATCACATTCTCTTTTAAAGAAAGCACAAGGTAATTTCTCTCCTTTCCCATTCTCTCTTCTTTGGTTACATAACCTCTCTTTTGAACAGTACTAATTGTGGGAGCATATGTTGATGGACGGCCAATTCCAAGTTCTTCCAATTTTTTAACCAGCATGGCCTCAGTGTACCGACTTGGCGGATGTGTAAAACGCTCTGTCGCTGTACCTTCTTGTAAAATTAATTTATTTCCAATAGCAACAACAGGCAATATTCCTTCTTGATCTTCTGACTCTTCGTCGTCGGTACCTTCCATATATACTTTTAGAAAACCGTCGAACTTTATAACTTCTCCGTTGGCAACTAAATCTTCTGTTGCTTTATCAGAGGTTATAGTAATGACCGTTTTTTCTAATTGCGCATCGGCCATTTGAGATGCAATTGTTCTTTTCCAAATCAGACTATATAATTTCTGTTCGCGGGCATCATTGCCTGCTTCTTCAACGGTAAAATCGGTCGGACGAATTGCCTCGTGAGCTTCTTGTGCTGATGCAATTTTATTTTTGAATACTCTGAACTCATGGTATTTAGTTCCGTAATTATTAACGATAGCATGTTTGGCCATCTCTGAAGAATCGGCAGATAAATTGACAGAATCGGTTCTCATATAGGAAATCTTTCCAGCTTCATATAATTTCTGAGCAAGTACCATTGTTTGAGAAACACTAAAGCCCAGTTTTCGAGATGCCTCTTGTTGCAAAGTAGAAGTCGTAAACGGAGCAGAAGGAGTGCGTTTGCCTGGCTTCACTTCCAAATTCTTCACAGAAAAATTAGCGCCTAAGCAACTTTTTAAAAAATCTTCCGCTTCTTCTTTTGTCTTAAACTTTTTAGGAACTTCTGCTTTAAATGTTTTACCATTTACTTCAAAGACAGCAACCACCTTGAAAGATGCTGTAATATTAAAGACATCAATTTCTCTTTCTCTTTCAACAATTAATCGGACAGCGACAGATTGCACGCGACCTGCTGAAAGTTGTGGTCTAATTTTTTTCCAAAGTACAGGCGATAATTCAAATCCAACCAGACGATCTAAAATTCGTCGAGCTTGTTGTGCGTCCACTAAATTTTTATCTATTGTTCTAGGATTCTTTATAGCTTCTGTAATTGCTTTCTTGGTGATCTCATGAAAGACAATTCTTTTGGTGGCGTCTTTATCTAACTTTAACGTTTCAAATAAATGCCATGATATTGCTTCTCCTTCACGGTCCTCATCGGTTGCTAACCAAACCACTTCGGCTTTCTTACATAATTTCTTTAGTTCATCGATGACCTTTTCTTTATCCGGACTTATTTCATAGACAGGTTCAAAATTATTTTCAATTTGAATACCCATTCCGCTTTTGACAAGATCTCTCACATGACCGTAGCTTGAACGCACTACAAAGTCACTTCCAAGATATCCTTCTATCGTTTTTGCCTTCGCCGGCGACTCAACTATTACTAAATTTTTTGCCATGTTTATAAAATCAATGTGCGCAAATAAAAGAATTTATTTTTTTATTTCAATAAAAGTTGCGCAGTTAAGT
>JANLRG010000047.1:0-6098 GCA_031361545.1 Bacteroidota bacterium | reverse complement strand
TTCAGTAAATAGTGTTTTGCAGTGTCAGAAAATTTTGTTTTTCACTATTTACTGAAACTATGACTGGAACTGGAACTGCAAAGTTCAGTAAATAGTGGTCTTTACAGTGTCAGTGTCAGAGCCAGATTCAGTAAATAGTGTTTTGCAGTGTCAGAAAATTTTGTTTTTCACTATTTACTGAAACTAGCTCTAAAACTGGAACTGCAAAGTTCAGTAAATAGTGGTCTTTACAGTGTCAGTGTCAGAGCCAGATTCAGTAAATAGTGGTCTTTAAAGTTTCTATTTACTGAAACTATGACTGGAACTGACACTGCAATAAATTTTTCAAAAAAGAAAAAGGTCAAAAGTTTAAAAAACCTTTGACCTATAATTCATTGTTCGTTATTTATTATTGAGCGCAAAAAAGTTTTTTATATCAACGCTTTTATTTTATTTATCCTCAATCCTCAATCCTCAATTTTTTCATTTGAAACTAAAAGTCTTGAACCTTGAACTGTAAACCTATTCCACCGTAACCGATTTCGCTAAGTTACGTGGTTGATCAACGTTACAGCCTCTCATAACAGCGATGTGGTAAGAAAGTAATTGCAAAGGGATAACAGCAAGTAGTGGAACAAGAATGTCATCGGTCTCGGGAACTTCAATACAATAATCAGCCATCGCTTTTACGGTTTCGTCGCCTTCTGTAATGATGGCAATGATTTTTCCTTTTCTTGCTTTTACTTCTTGAATATTGCTGACTACTTTTTCGTAGGTATCATTTTTTGTAGCAATAACAAACACTGGCATTTCTTCGTCGATCAAAGCAATCGGACCGTGTTTCATTTCTGCTGCTGGATAACCTTCTGCATGTATGTAAGAAATCTCTTTCAGTTTTAAGGCTCCTTCTAAGGCAACAGGGAATCCATATCCTCGTCCCAGATAAAGAGCATTTGGAGCGTCTTTGAAGATGGCGGCAATTTTTTTAATCTCTCCATCCATTTTCAATGCGCGTTCAACTTTGGCAGGAATTGCTTCCAACTCGTTTAGCAATTGATGAAAACGTGAATCAGTAATAGTTCCACGATGACGAGCCATTTGGATAGCAATCAAAGTAAGCACAGTTACTTGAGCTGTGAATGCTTTTGTGGAAGCTACACCAATCTCTGGTCCAGCATGAGTATAAGCTCCTGCATGCGTAGCACGAGGAATAGAAGAACCAACTACATTACATATTCCGAAAATAGTTGCTCCTTTTGATTTTGCTAATTCGATGGCGGCAAGAGTATCTGCGGTTTCGCCAGATTGAGAAATTGGAATAACGATATCATCTTCGTAAATAACAGGATTGCGATATCTGAACTCAGAAGCATATTCAACTTCCACTGGAATACGAGCAAGATCTTCTATCAAGTATTCAGCAACTAAACCAGCATGCCATGAAGTTCCACAACCAATGATTACAATACGTTTTGCATTGGTAAATTTATTTTCATATTCAGTAACACCACCCATGCGGAGAAAACCTTTCTTCGCATCAATACGTCCACGCATACTGTCCCATATAGAACGAGGTTGTTCGTAAATCTCTTTTAACATGAAATGCTCATAGCCTCCTTTTTCAAGTTGCTCTAATTTGATTTCAAGTTCATGGATGTATGGTGTTTTTACCTGATTCTCGATTGTCTTTACCACTAGCTGTCCATCTTTAATGTAAGCTACTTCACCATCGTTCAAATAAATTACGTTGTTCGTATATTCAATAATTGGCGTAGCATCAGAAGCAACAAAAAATTCATTTTTATCTTTTCCAACACCAATTACGATTGGACTTCCTTTACGAGCGCAAATTAGTTCACCTGGATTGTCAACGGACAACACGACGATTGCATAAGCACCGATAACTTCTCCTAATGCAAGACGCACAGCCTCATCTAAAGAAACATTACCATTTTCATGAATATCTTCGATCAAATGGACTAACACTTCTGTATCTGTATCGCTCTTAAATTCATGTCCACGTTTTTTTAATTCCGCTTTTATTGGAGCATAATTTTCGATGATACCATTATGGATGATAGCAAACTTTCCTGATTGAGAGTAATGAGGGTGAGCATTCCTATCGTTAGGTTCTCCATGAGTTGCCCAACGAGTATGCCCCATTCCGATTTGTCCTTGAACATCTTTGCCTTTGACAAACTCATTGAGGTCACTAACTTTTCCTGCTTTTTTATAAACTTTTAAATCTCCGTTTAGGATGGCAATACCGGCACTATCGTAACCACGATACTCAAGTCTTTGTAAACCTTTGATCAGGATAGGATAAGCTTCACGGTGTCCGATGTAAGCTACAATTCCGCACATGTTGTTTAATTAATTTTTGTGTAATAAAGGGATAACTTTAATCTGTAATCTGGGTTTGTTCCACTTCCAATAGTTACTCCGTTAGGAATCACACCAGCTCCTGCGACAACGATGTAAAAATCTGTACTGTTATTTACACCATCGAGAATTCGCTGAACCTGACGGGCAATGTTGAAGGTGTATGTTCTGTTCGTACTATAATAGGCTCCTCCATAATATCCAGTCGATTCGTAATAGTCGATTGGGAAAATGTTGGTGCCGGTATTAGAAAGGGTCGTTAACAAGAGACTTGTTGGGACCGGAAATAATACTGCTGCCGAATTTTGAGCTGTTATTTTTAATTCGGCTCTATTGACTACGATACTGCCAGAGTCGATAAAATGTTTCAGAAAAGGGATTGAAATTTTTGTTTTAACACCTGCATTTCCCTGAACATAGGCTAATGAGTCGGACACTCCCGAAATTAATTGATTTTGAATGGGTGTTCCGGAATAGTCATGAGTAAAAGAATTTAACCGAGCATTTGAAAGCGGGAAACTGTAGTTTTTGGGAATCGTGTCGTTGTGAAAATACAAACGAACAACAGAAGAGAAAAAATTGAACGATGAAATTGCACCTTTCCCTGAGTTAGTTACTGGACTTGCTGCAATGTAGAGTCCTTTAAAATAACTCAACCAAGTATCGTTACTTGTGAATACTGTGGAACTTTGTGCAAGGATATCTGTCGCTAAAGCATTATCAAGTTTAATTCGTAGTTGTGCTGAAAGCGTATCTGAAGTATTCGAAGCCAAAACAACTCTCGACTTTGGTGCAGGTAAAAATGTTTGACTTCCTATGGCCATAGGATCAAAGCCAAAAGTTTTTGAGGTGTAGTAAGTTGAATCGACATGCATGTCTTCTGTCAGTTTATATACCGCTGCAGTTTGCATTTCTGTCGTATCACCATAATAACCATTGTAAGAAAGAATTAGGACAATTGAATCGGCAATCGGATTTGTCCCGAAAGCAGGAGTTCCACCTAGATTAATTTGGGAAAAGATAGAAGCAGTAGATACCCCAAAGACAGGGTCTTTTATGCTACCCAATAATTGAGACGAGAGTTCGTCGCCAATCAAGGAGTCTTCCTGAATAATTTTTGTATTGATAGTGGCTGTGTCTGAAAACGCAGTCCCTAACTGATCTCCATTTGGTAATGCATCCAGACCTATTTCATCAGCATCCCTACATCCTGAAAAAATCAGAACAGTTAGTCCAATGAGGAGGATAAATGGTTGGAGTAATAAAAAAGATTTCCTCCACTTGATAGCAGAGGAAATTTTTTGGATTGGAGAAATAAAGTTTTGTAAAATACTTTTTACAAATTTCCTGTTGAATGGGGAGCCATCCGGAAATGATTGATTCATAGTTTAGTCTGCAAGAACGGGTTCTTGTTCAAGTAATTCGTCATAAAAATCGGAGCAAGCAGAAACAAAAGCACTTTCATCTTCAAAATTATTGAAATCTAAAAATGGCTTACCTGGCTTTTTCAAATAAGCATCGATAGTAGCATTTTTGATATCATCTCCTTTGATAATTCCATCAGAAAGTTTCATGGCGGCTAAATTTACATTAACCATAGAAGGATCTTTGTAAAGTTTTCCATCTTCGGCAGTTACGCCATCCATTTTTAATTTCTTAATTAGATTCGGACTCATCGTTTCTTCCAAATCTTGGTTGTAAGCAGAATAAACAACTCGGCTATTCTTAAACATTGGATCGTCTTTATAACCAGTCTTCACAAAGAATGGAATTAAAGAAGTCATCCAACCGTGACAATGAATTACATCAGGAGCCCAGCCTAATTTTTTTACTGTTTCTAAAACTCCGCGACAAAAGAAAACCATGCGATCTTCATTGTCTTTGTGGAATTTTTTCTTGGCATCATGGAAGATTGATTTACGTTGGAAATATTCTTCGTTATCAATAAAGTACACTTGCATACGGGCACTTTGAATTGAAGCTACTTTAATGATAAGCGGGTGATCTGAATCATCAATGATTAGATTCATCCCTGAAAGGCGAATTACTTCGTGCAACTGATTTCTTCTCTCATTGATCTGTCCGAAACGTGGCATAAATGTTCGGATCTCTTTCCCTTTTTCTTGTATACCTTGAGGAAGGTAACGAGCTATTTTTGAAATTTCAGTCAACTCAAGGAACGGTGTAATCTCCTGTGAAATAAATAAAATTTTCGCTTTCTTCATTCTTGAGGTAGGATTTATTAATATTGGTCGCAAAGATAGGGAATATAGAGCAGTAGTTCAAATCTGCAAGAGGTTTTAACGCTAGTGTCGTGATTTTGTGTTAATTTACCCGCGATAAAGCTCGTGTAAGTCGCTGACTGTTAGTAATGATATCCTATCAATAATTCATTAAATGATTGTATTAATAATAATTTGATTACTATCAATGGAGATTTATACGCAAAGTGACCTCTTGACGGCTTTCCTAACGAAGGAGCATTTGAAAGGGCGGAAATTAGGCTTTGTCCCAACGATGGGAGCATTGCACGAGGGTCACATCTCTTTAGTCGCCAAAGCAAAAAGCGAGAATGATTTTGTTGTAGCCAGTATTTTTGTCAATCCGACACAATTTAATAATCCCGACGACCTTAAAAATTATCCTCGGACTCCAGAAGCTGATTTGGAAAAATTGCAGATGGCTGGGACTGATTTAGTTTTTCAGCCAGAAATCAATCAGATTTATGGAGAAGGAATGCAAAACGAAGAGCAGGTCGATTTAGGGAATCTAGATAAAGTGTTAGAAGCAGAACATCGGCCCGGTCATTTTAAAGGAGTCGTGCAAGTTGTTTCTCGATTATTTGATATCGTACACCCAGATCGTGCGTATTTCGGTGAAAAAGATTATCAGCAATTGGCGGTGATTCGAAAAATGACTTCTGATTTAAAATATAAGACTGAGATTATTGGCTGCGAAACCAAGCGTGAAAAAAACGGCCTTGCTATGAGTTCGAGAAATTTATTGTTGACAGCGGACGAGAGAGAATCTGCGCGAGTAATTTATCAGGCCTTACAATTCATCAAAGCTAATTGGAAATTGAATGGCGCGAAAGCAATTTTAGCAGAAGCAAAAGAAATGATCAACTCACATGTTCCTTTGAAAGTTGAATACATTGCAATTGCCGATTCAAAAATGTTACTTCCCATAGAATCCTTTTCCCCCAATCTAGAAGCACGCGTTTTTGCAGCAGTGTTTTGTGGAAGAGTCAGGCTGATTGATAATATGGCCATTTGAGTTTGGTAGGAGAAAAAGAAATAAGGAATAATTAATAAGTAAAAATTTATAAGTAAAAAGTAGTGAGTAATTAAATAAAAAGTAAAAAGTCCCAAAACTGTCGCAATGCAAAATCCAAAAATCATACAAGCCATGATTACCGTTGGCATCGCCATCATTTGAACTTGTTATTCCACCAATGTAAAAGCTACCATCGCTGACTGGAACAATTTGATATCCGTTTTCATCACCTGAACCGCCAAAGCACTGCTGCCAAAGAATTGTTCCAGTGCCACACCAGACAATGTAAAAACCGGAAGATAAATGTGCAATTCTCAATCCTCAATTCTCAATTCTCAATTCTCAATCTACAATTAATAGTTCTATTCACAGTCTTCAATTCTCAATCTTCCATTCCCCAAAGTGGTCCCACCAGGAGTCGAACCTGGATCTTAGGTTTCGGAAACCTACATAATATCCAC
>JANLRG010000005.1:0-1349 GCA_031361545.1 Bacteroidota bacterium | reverse complement strand
TTCTAGCACAACATCGGCCAATATATTTGCAAATGCACTATCTACAAACATCAAATTGAGCTGCTGATTTTTATCTTCAATTTTTTGAAATAATAACTGACTCTTACTTTTAAACTTATTCAGATCATCAACGGAATAAGCATCGTTGATTTTATAAACAAATGAATAAGTTGCTAATGTTTTATTGTTTATGTTTATAAAAGTTGACTTTCTTTCTTCTAACTGATTGAGCATATTACAGTTTATTTATTTATCACCAATCCCGAACTATTCGGTTTTAAAGCTCTGCACAAAATTTTAAAGACTCTTCTACAATACTACTTCTTTACTCTCGTATTTCCAAATATAGTGCTTGTCTTGGCCAAAAAAGATTTACACAGGTCTATTAAAAAATAACAATAATAAATTTGAAAAATAGTTTCGCTTCTCTTTTTTTGCGTATAAGCTGATTAGTTTGATTCGTTACCAACATCAACTAATTGCATTATTCTTTCTTCCTCTTCTTCTTGTATGGAACTCCATTGTATATAGTGCAGTGGTTGTGAGTTTGTCTCTTACAATTGAATTTATGTCGAGATTTAAACGATAATTGGTTTGCATTTTTGTAATAACCTTTCTGTTTCTAATAAGCACGCTATAAATCTTTGATCCTAGCTTTCTGCGATGTGGCCATCTTGTAAAATTTCTCTATCAGGATTAGGAATTATATTGCCTTCTTCATTTCTATTTGAAAAGGTAATATCAATAATAACTTGTGATGTGCTTTGGAATACCTCAGCTGTAACTCCGCTTCTCATCCAATTTCATTACTATGAATTCAATGGTCTCAACAATTTTTTATTCGTATTTTTCTAACTTCCCTCTTTTAATACTTAGGCGGACTATAAAAATATTTGTTGAAATTTATTGATTTTTTATGTCTATAACTCTTTTAATAATTCGGAAACCAATTTAAATCTTACAACAATTTTATCTCCTTGATCTCTTACTTTGTACATTGAATCAATTTCTTTTTCAGAAAAACCTTGCAAGCGAGTCGATAAAATTTGTTTCAACATAGCCGATAGTTCTGAGTTTGAAGAGGCGATCACTGTTATTTGCCTGCCAAGTAATCGTGCTGAAGCAATTGAAAGCTCGAAGTTGTTATTAATTAAATCTTCGTGTTCGACACCTTCAAATAATTGGTCTCCGGCAATTTCTCCATAATTTTCTAACAAGAAGTAAAAGTCTTCTAAATCCTTTGCTCGCCTATCTGGTTTTTCGTGAAATGCTATAAGTTTTAACACACATAATCCCGACAGAGTAATTACCTTGAATTCACCTTCTACAATTTGTGCGCGAGCAACTAC
>JANLRG010000923.1:0-3807 GCA_031361545.1 Bacteroidota bacterium | reverse complement strand
TTCGGAGAATAATTCAAATGGAAGATTGACAGTCAATCCGAATCCAGCAACTAATTTTATTTCTTTTGTAGTTAATAGTAAAAAGCAATTAAATTTATTTAAAATTTATTCCACGTCAGGATCTTTAATATTAGAAGGTAATGTAGAAAAAAAAATAGACATCTCTGTTCTAAATCAAGGACTTTTTGTTTTGGAAATTATTGCCGATGATGGTTCAACTTATCTGTGCAAATTTATAAAAGAATAATTTTTTATCTTTTCTGAAATACTTAAAGTTCAATTCCCTTATTTATAAACTCATAAACCTGAATTTGATGATTGTTGTTTCGATCAATTGTATATTCTAAAAATTAATAATGGAATAGCGGCTATGAATGCGAATAATTAATCCTTCTTTTTTTTGAAATACGTCTCTTTGTTTTCAACATCCTCTTTTCTACCCTCTTTTATCTCCCAATCCTTCCATTTTCTTGCGTAGCGTATTTTATTTCTTGTAATGAAGTAATGAGACTTGCATTTAAAATTCCAGTTGCCAATTGATGGACTAAGCGAAACTGTCTTACCGTCAAAAGTTAATACCCAGTCTGTTGGTGAAAGTGGTGTTACCACTTCATTGCCACATCCACAAACACACTTATGTATTGCAGTGCAATACTCAATAGAAATATACAAAGTCTTCTCCTCTATTTGTTCTGGCATAAATTCTACAAACTTATGCTCCAGTTTAATTTCAGTTTTCAAATTCTTTCAGTTTATTTTCTAACTCTATTATCCTTTTGTCTTTCTTGGTAATTTCATTCTCATAATCATTAGCTTTTTTCTCCTGCTTAGTTGCATAGTCGTCAAATTTATTTCCTAGCAATAAAGTTAACTCATCTTTATAAGGCACTATAGGGTCATACAACCAATGATATGCATTTCCAATTGCACCATTAAACAATCTAGGCATAATTGGTTTACTACCGGCAGACAGAATATGTAAATCGGATATCCCCGGATAAGGATCGATATAATAAATAACTTTAATCCCTAACTGATATGCCTTTTTTGCACACAACTCACAAGTGCAAGCACCGATGAAATTGACCACCCTTTGTCGATTCAAACTGACCACCTGAGACCGGAGCAAATTGACCAGTGCTCACCGGAGCAAACTGACCACCTATTTGCAAGACAAAGTTAAAGCTTATTGGGTGCTACAAAAGAGTAAGATTTGATCTCATCAAACTTCTCTCTCTTATGGCAAACAACCCAATTAGCATGAGCAAACTACGACATCTCTTACGATTACATTCACAAGGCTGCAGCAAACTTCAGATCGCTGCTCAAACGGGTATTGCCCGTAATACGCTCAAAAAGTATTTAGAAGCCTTCAGTCAATGCCCCTTCAGTTATGCTCAATTAATTGCATTGAGCGATCCGGAGCTGGATGATCTTTTTGTTAAGCCGTCCGAGAAACCATTGAATGAAAAACTTGAAACGCTCTTTTCACTTTTTCCACAAATTGAAAAAGAGTTGAAGCGAAAGGGAATGAGTCGTTTATTGCTATGGGAGAATTATAAAAAGGACCATCCCGATGGATTGGGCCGAAGTCAATTCAACCACTACTACTCACAATGGAGAGCCCAGGTGAACCCTGTCATGCACATGGAACATAAGGTGGGTGATAAACTTTACATTGACTTTGCAGGCGATAAATTGAGCATTGTTGATAGAGAGAGTGGTGAGATTCAACCGGTAGAAATTTTTGTAGCCATACTTGGTGCAAGTCAACTCACCTACATTGAAGCGGTGTTTACACAAAGCAAGGAGGATTTAATTACTTGCTGTGAAAACGCATTGTACTATTATGATGGTGTACCTGCCGCCATCGTTCCCGATAATTTGAAATCGGCCGTCACCAAGAGTAGTAAATACGAAGCAGTGATCAATGAAACCTTTGCTGATTTTGCGCAGCATTATAGTACTGCTGTCTTGCCGGCACGAGCATACAAACCACGAGACAAAGCTTTGGTAGAAAATGCTGTGCGCATACTTTACACCAGAGTATATACGAAGGTTCGAAGCTCTGTTTATTTTTCATTGGAAGAATTAAATGCCGCATTGCTCATAGCATTGGAGGCGCACAACAACCGCCTACTCACAGGAAGGCCATACAGTCGCCGTCAGCAGTTCGAAGAAGTCGAACGCTCCGCACTGGAGCCGCTGCCACCTATGCGCTACGAATTAAAGAAACATTTATTTGTGACGGTCATGAAGAACGGCCACGTATCACTTAATACAGACAAACACTATTACAGTGTGCCTTACAAGTTCATCGGTAAGAAAACCAAACTGATGTACTCGCGCACTACCGTGCAGGTGTATTACAACTATGAATGTATTGCAACCCACCAGCGCACTAAATCATCTTATGGTTATACCACTGACCAGAATCATCTGGCCAGCACCCATCGTTTTGTAAGCGACTGGTCACCGGAACGTTTTTTATCCTGGGCGGAGAGCATCCACGAAGATGTGAAATTGTACATCTTAAAAATACTTGCTCGCAAACAACATCCTGAGCAAGCTTATAAATCCTGTATTGGGATTTTAAGCTTTGCAAAGAAAGTTGGCAATGAACGATTAATTAAAGCCTGTCAACGTGCGCTGGATTATGGAGTTTACAACTACAAGATCATTAAAAAGATTTTAGAAAAAGGATTAGACAACCAAACAGAAGAAGAAAGTGAAACGACAGAAATGCCGATCCATGATAATATCCGTGGACAAGATTATTATAAATAACTAACAATAAAAAAACAATACACCATGAATGAAACAACATTAGAGAAAATGCGCAAGATCAAATGCTATGGCATGTATCGTGCTTTTAAAACCAACCTGGAAGCAGGGACGGTACAAGATTATACGACCGATGAAATGGTATCACATCTGGTGGAATCGGAACTAGATGATCGGCAAAACAGATCGATCGAACAGAAAGTAAAAAATGCTCGCTTCCGTTACAAAGCAGCACTTGAAAACTTAACATACACTGCTAATCGTAACATCGATAAGAATCAGATTATGCGTTTTACCGAATGTGCCTTCATTGAGAAATGCGAAAATATTTTAATTACCGGAAGCACCGGCATTGGAAAGAGCTACATCGCATCCGCACTGGGGCATCATGCATGTAGTGTTGGTTACAAAGTGATTTACTACAGTGCACCGAAACTTTTTGCTAAATTAAAAATGACGAAGGCAGATGGCACATACATTAAAGAGATTGCAAAAATAGAACGCCATCAATTGTTGATCCTAGATGATTTTGGAATCACTCCCCTAGACGCACAAAACAGAGCAGCCTTTATGGAGATCGTGGAAGATCGACATGAAAAGGGATCAATTATTATCACCTCTCAAGTTCCGGTAAGTAAATGGCACGAAGTGATTGGAGAAAAAACTATTGCAGATGCAATACTCGATCGCATCATTCATCAAGCGCACCGTCTGGAATTAAAAGGGGAATCGCTACGAAAAAAACAAGCAGAATTAATTAACACATAATCCAAAATAAATATATATTTGTTTAAACAAATCCAATGAGCTTTAACGCCCAATCTTCGCCAGCATAAACACTGGTCAATTTGCTCCGGTTTGGTGTGGTCAGTTTGGCCGGTATTTGCAGTACAGTACCGACTTCTCTTGTTCCCTACAAAACCCTGTATTGTGTTCCTGCCACCTTTACCCCGAATGTCGCGTAATCAGTAATCAAGTCGCCCATTACACTTTATCGCAACCACAACCGTAGCTGATTGCTTT
>JANLRG010000899.1:0-3930 GCA_031361545.1 Bacteroidota bacterium | reverse complement strand
TTTTGTTTTTCAATTACACAATAAAAATCACAGCATAATGTGATTTTTATAATGTTTACTTGAGAAATGAAGGGTAAGAGACGTGAAATCACACTTTAGTGTGATAGCAAGTCAGTACTGGCGCGGGTTTCAGGAAAATTCGGTTCCCTATAAAATTATTTCCGGTGGAGGTAACCGAATAGGTATCCTTCTCTGTGGTATATTATGAACCCGGTGAACTGTCAGAAATAAAAAAACTCTGGAAATTGCGCTGCAATCAAGGGAAGTAGTACGGTGTGAACTTTATGAATCTGCATTCAGCGGAGAGAGTGGGATTCGAACCCACGGTACCATTTCTGATACACACGCTTTCCAAGCGTGCTCCTTCAGCCACTCGGACATCTCTCCTGTTATTGTGAGTAGTAATTAGTAAAGGATCTGTTGCACCGATTACGAATTTAACTCGTTACTTTTATACATCTTTCCCGAAATCGTTTTTCGTGAAGCAAAGAAAAGGAATTTTTGAAGATGAAATCTAATTAATTGGCTCTTCCACACTGTAATTTTCTTTCTGCATTCTTCCACTCTCTCCCTTGTAAATTATCCAAAATAAAATTGCACCCAACAACAAACTTATTGCTACACTCACATAATCATTCTCTGCACCTATCTTATCAGGATCCAGTTTGAAATCGCCACGTTGAAAGAAATAAGACATCAACACTGCTCCTGCATTGTTCACAAAATGTCCTATGATGGGAAGCCATAAACTTCCACTCCAAACATAAAGATATCCTAGCAATCCTCCTAACATCATCCTTGGCAAGAAACCATAAAACTGCATGTGCATTGCACTGAACAGAAATGCAGCACTCCATATTCCTATGTGTACATTCTTCGACCACTGAGAAAATATTTTTTGAACGACTCCTCTAAAAACTAATTCTTCTCCAATCGCTGGAATTAATCCTATCATAATTAAATTGATGATCAAATCCATTGGACTATTCATTTCCAAAAATTTTTTTGTAATCACAGCCGCCTTGTCTTCGGATTCTCTCATCCAATCTTCTACACTTTTCAAAGAAGAAGGTAAATGTAGATGCGAATTTATTTCTCCTAGAAAATTTATTACAGGTGTAATGAGGATCATCGCCGCAACAACTAATAGTACAGCGTTTTTTCGAGGCAACTTTGAAAGTCCTAAATAGTGTAATGGATGTTGACTAAATAAATAAGCAATTAAAAATGGTGGTAAAATAAAAGCACCAATTGAAGAAAGTGTTTGTATCACTCTCATTATGTTTAAAGCATTTGGTGCATCCAGATTGCTCATCACTTGTTGCATTTCCGCCATGCTCAGTCCGAAACTAGCAGTGGCAACGACCATACTAACTACTGTAAATGTCACCGCTAAGAGTAAAATCACGCCAACACTGATCAAAAACTGAGAATATGGAGTATTTTTCTCCCAGATTGCCTTCATCATCTATTTGGTTTATTTTTGCAAACGCAAAAGTAATGCTTTGCTCGACTTTCTAATTAAAATATGTTGAAATCTGCTCCTCTTTGGAAAATAATTTTTCTTACGATAAGCCATATTTCAAAACAATAAAATAATAAATCACAAGCCTGTTAATACCCAATGGTAAAAATCGCGGACATTGAATTAGGAAATTTTCCGTTGTTGCTTGCTCCGATGGAGGATGTGAGTGATCCGCCTTTCCGATATGTTTGTAAGATGCATGGCGCTGATATGATGTACACGGAATTTATTTCGAGTGAAGGTTTAATTCGTGATGCAGCTAAAAGTCGAATTAAACTAGACATCTTTGAATACGAACGCCCGATCGGAATTCAACTTTTTGGTGGGGAGATTGGATCAATGAGAGAGGCTGCATTAATTGCCGAGGCTGCTCGCCCTAATTTAATCGATATCAATTATGGTTGTCCTGTGAAAGCTGTCGCCTGCAAAGGTGCTGGTGCTGCTCTGCTTCAAGATATTCCAAAGATGGTTAAGATGACCGAAGAAATTGTCAAGGCCGTTAATCTTCCAGTTACTGTAAAAACGCGCTTAGGTTGGGACGAAAATTCTCTGAACATACTTGATGTCGCCGAACGCCTTCAAGATATTGGAATCAAAGCGCTCTCAATCCATGGTCGAACAAGAAAGCAAATGTATAAAGGTCCGGCTGTTTGGGATTTAATTGGTGAGGTAAAAAGCAATCCGCGTATTCACATTCCGATTTTTGGAAATGGTGATGTTGATTCTCCCGAGAAAGCAATTGAAATGAAAAATCGTTATGGCGTAGATGGTGTTATGATCGGTCGCGCCAGTATTGGTTATCCGTGGATTTTTCAAGAGATAAAACATTTTATGAAAACGGGTGAAGTACTTGCGCCACCGACAATCGAACAACGCGTTGAAGTTTGTCGCACGCATCTTACTAAATCTATCGAATGGAAAGGTCCTCGCTTGGGAATTTTTGAAATGCGCAGACATTATGCAAATTATTTTAAAGGGCTTGACAATTTTAAAGATTATAGGATGCAAATGGTCACAGTGCCAACTGAGGCAGATGTGAATTTTATTTTGGATGAAGTGATGGAGAATTATTCAAATCTCATTGTAGATAAATAAATCCTTGCCTGGCTCTTAAGGGCCAGGCAAGGATTATTCAAATTTTTCAAATCCATACTCTTTTATTAATTCTGCCAATTCTGCTTCAAAGTCCTTATCAAAATGATGCTCCTCTTGATTTTCAATGTAGGAGTTTACTTTTTCTATGTGCGACTCACTCACAGATGCCGCCCAATATTCTGTTTGCCATTTAAAATGACCATCAACCAATTTCTCTTTATTAATCCAGTAAGACGACTCCCCTTTGATCAAGTTCATCACTTCTGAAATACTCTGTGTGTTGCGTCAGTTTATCAAACAATGAGCGTGCTCTATTGAGCCATTGACATTTTTCAAAATTATTTTTTGTCTTGCAATTTTCTCTGATGTGATTCCATAATCTTTTTCGCATATTTTTTTTCAAATATGGAATTCTGTTTTTGGTGCTAAAAACAGCATGCACCCATATCCTTACATAAGGCATAATTTGTTTCTTTAAATTTCGAAACAAAAATATTTATAGATGAAATTGATTTTGTTGAACAAATGAGATTCATACTTATAAAATCCTTAATTCATTTCTCCTCGCAAAGATTTCTTTAATTGCTTTTTTACTTCCACATTTTTAAATCGATACATTAAAAACATCAACTTGGTAATTGCAGCTTCTGTTGTTAAATCTTCTCCGGAAATTACTCCAATGTCTCTGAGTCCTATGCCTGTTTCATATTTACTTTGGTCAACTGAACCTCCGCTACACTGAGAAACATTCATGACGAGTACTCCCTTTTTTATCAACCGTTCAATACTGCTTAAAAAATCTGGAGTGGATGGAGCATTGCCGCTGCCATAAGTTTCTAAAATAACTCCACGCAAACCTTTAATTGTTCCTATTGCTTCAATCACTGCGGATGACAATCCAGGAAATAGTTTTAATGTTAAAACATTTGTATCAAATCCGCGATGAACTTTTAGTTTTCTTCCTGACTTCTTGGCTATCATCTTATCATTAAAAACCATCTCTACTCCAGCTTCTGCCAACACGGGATAATTCAATGAGTGAAATGCATCAAACTTGCTGCTGGTAAACTTTTCTACTCTATTGCCCCGGAATAATTGACTATTAAAATAAACACAAACTTCTGGAATGATTGTTTTGGATGCAGCAATCTCAATGCTTGTAATTAAATTTCTTTTCGCATCTGTTCTAATCACTCCTAATGGTAGTTGTGATCCTGTAAGGATCACCGGCTTTGACAAATTCTCTAACATAAAACTCAGTGCTGATGAAGTATAGGCCATCGTGTCTGTACCATGCAAAATTACAAATC
>JANLRG010000872.1:0-1397 GCA_031361545.1 Bacteroidota bacterium | reverse complement strand
GTTATTTTTCTATTAAAAAAATCAAGTGAACCACTTAAACGGTTGTTAAGAGTCAAGAAATCAAGACCTATATTCAACTCACCTTTTTTCTCCCAAGTCAAATTGACATTGGGAATACGTTGTGTATTGATTGAACTATCCCGACCAATAACATAACCCGTCAATGTTTCATAGCGTTCAATCGGTAAAGCACCTTTAATACCATAGCCCCCCCTCAGTATCAGCTGGTCGAAAGCCGTTAATTTCAACAATTTGTTTAAATAAAGAGAAGCACTGACCGCTGGGAAAATACCCCATTGCTTACCCTCTGCAAATTTTGATGAACCATCGCGTCGCACAATGGCACTCACTGAAGCAATGTCATTGAGGTTGAAGTGAGCACGACCGAAGAATGAGATAATCCGCTCGCCGCTTTTATAACTGCTACCCGTTAATTTACCTGCTTTGTTAAAATCTGAAGCCGTTCCGATATTATTGCTACTAATATCGTCTGTTAAAAAGCCTGAAGCGGATAAACCAAATTCCTGATTGATAATGTGTTGATATTCATAACCTGCTGTCAAATTTAAGCTGGATTGACCTAAATCTTTCTTGTAATTCAAATAAGAGTTGAAAAAATTCACACTTTTGTCGAATGCATCGCGTGTAGCGATACCACTACGATCTACGCCAGCACCATAGAAGGAGCGACGGCTTGTATATCGATTATTTAATTCATTTTCTTTTGTTAAAGCATAAGTAGATGTCCATTTTAAATCTTTGATGATGTCTAAATCTGCTTTGGCTGAAAGCGTATATAATTTCTTTATACTCTTATTTGAGAGCTGGTCTTGGATGGCTTTTGGATTGTACTGGTCAAAACCACCGATGTTTTGGTAGTATCCGCCATATTTTATAGCATCGGCTGTCGTTGGGTCATCAAATCTAACAGGTGCTGTTGGATTATATTTAGTAGCTTGAGCGATAACTTCACCATTGACGAAATTTTGATCTTGATTGGTTGTAGAGAAATTAAAGTTTACATTCAACTTGTCATTAAATGCTGTTTGATCCAAATTAATCCGCGCATTCAATTGCTTATAACCATCATAAGCGATACCCTCTTGATTGCGCCAATTGAGCGAAGCACTGTATCCGCCTTTACCCAATCCACCACTCAATGATAAATTATGAACTTGAGAGAGGGCAGTGCGAGTGACCTCTTTGTACCAATTTGTAGAAGCCCCTCTATCATAAGATTGAGGAGAGTTGAATACTGCCCTGTTGGCGGTTTTGTATTCATCAGCGGTCATCGCTTTTGGTGTCCGCGCCAAATTTTCACTTGTCAATTGCACCCTATAATTTACTGTTGTTTTTTTGGAAGAACCTTTTTTCGTTGTGACTATAATAACGCCACT
>JANLRG010000849.1:0-3077 GCA_031361545.1 Bacteroidota bacterium | reverse complement strand
ATTTTAAAAACTACTTCAAATGAACACTAAACTATTTTAACACATGTAAATCTTTATAATAAAATAAATTAAGATGGCTACTGTAATTAACAAGCGAGTATTTCAGATTTTAGGGACAATACTAATAGTAGGTTTGTTTTCATTGAAGACTCAAGCTCAACTTCTGAACTCATTCGATATTCACTATCAAGTGCAGCAGAAAGGTTCGATTGTATTTGTATCTAACTCTTCTGTGTCCTGTGGTGCCGCGTGTACTGCCACTACTTCACAAATGCCACCTGTGGGTACTAATAACGGCACTACAACATCAACATACATAGACATAGATAGCGATGCTACGACGTTTATGTCCAGTAGTGATAGTTTGAATTTGCCCAATTGTAGCGAAATATCTTGGGCTGGTTTGTATTGGGGTGGGGAGATAAATGCCGCTACAGATTTCTCACGCCGTGATTCGGCGAAATTGAAAGTGAACAATGGCTCTTATTTAGCCATGAAAGCGGATACTTTATGGGATAATGCAAGTGGTTTTACAACTTACCATTGTTTTAAAAATATTACTTCTTTAGTAAAAGCCAACGGTATAAAAGCTCGATATACTTTAGCTAATGTAGCTGCTCGAACAGGCTCTACCAATAGATTCGGGGGTTGGACGATAGTTGTGGTTTATAAGAATGATTTAATGGATATGCGAAACCTCACTGTTTTTAGCGGTTTGGCAAACGTCTCAACTGGCTTTCCAATTACAGATATTCCTATTAATGGTTTTTCAACACCACCATCTGGTCCTGTTAGTTTTGAATTAGGTATGGTGGTTTATGACGGTGACCGTGGCTCAGTTGGTGATTCATTATTGTTTAAAGGTGGAGCTGCTTTTGTGCCAATAAGCAATACTATAAACCCGATAAATGATGTATTTAATAGTACAATATCTAATAATGGTGTATTAACACCTTTCCGAAATCCGAGTTTTAATAATACATTAGGCTATGATGCCGATATTTTTGTACCTAATAATACGGCTAAAAATTTTATTGGAAACAATGCTACAAGTGCCATAATTCGTCAAAAAACAGGGAGCGAGACCTTTCTGACGCAAGTTGTTACTTCAGCTATTGATGTTTATGAACCTGATATGCGCGTTGTGAATCAAGTTATTGACATTAATGGGGGATTGGTACAAGCAGGTGACACCTTAGAATATACACTGATTGCTAAAAATCAAGGCAGTGATATTTCAATCAACACAATTATTTTTGACACCCTCAATTATAATATTGATTTTGTACCGGGGTCTTTAAATATAGTTTCAGGTCCTAATGCCGGTATTAAAACCGATGGTGTCGATAGCGATCAAGCAGAGTATAACCCTATAACGAGAAAGATACTATTTAGAATAGGGACAGGTGCTAATGGCTCTACGGGCGGTTCCGTCATAAACTCTGCAACAGGGATTGATAGTACCGTTGTTAAATTTAAAGTAAGAGCAACAACGGAATGCGTTAAGTTAATGTGCGATAATCAGATACCGAATAGGGCTTATATGCAAGGAACTGGTCAAGTATCTGGCAACTATTTAATTGGGGCAAGTAACCCAAGTGGCTTTGACGCTTTTGGCTGCCCTGTGCAAGGATCTACTACAACAGCCATTCAAATAGGTACTTGCACAGCTACTGTGGTTTCAAGTAATACACCTTCTTGCGTTGGGGATACCATACGATTGTATGCACCTTTTGCTACGAATGCTATTTACTCGTGGACAGGTCCGAGTGGTTATACATCGAATGTTCAAAACCCAAAAATCGGTAATGCTACGGCTGTAATGGCAGGAACATATACTGTTGTAATCTCTTTTAGTGGTGTAACTTGTACTCAATCGGCTTCTACGACTGTAGCAGTCATACCTGCTTCTGTGGGAGGTACAACTGCGTACTCAGGGGGTGTATTATGTAATCCAACCAATTCCGGTACAATTACATTAAGCGGACAAACAGGCAGTGTAGTCAAATGGCAAACCTCTACAAATGGGGGCACGACATGGACGGATATTACAAGTACATCAACATCAAATCCGTTTACAAATGCCGTCAATAATCAAAAATATAGAGCAGTTGTCAATAATGGCGCAAGTTGCTCTGATGCCTTTTCAAGTATAATTACAATAACAGTCAATGCCCCCTCAGTAGGTGGCACGACTTCATACTCAGGCAGTGCTTTTTGTAGTTCTACTAATAGTGGTACTATTACTTTAAGCGGACAAACTGGCAGTGTTGTGAAATGGCAAACTTCCACAAATGGCGGTTCTACTTGGACAGATATTTCTAACACAACAGCATCTTACACTTTTAATAATGCTGTCAATAATCAAAAATATAGGGCAGTTGTGAACAATGGCACAAGCTGTTCGGATGCTTTTTCAAGCGTCACAACCATTACAGTCAATGCCCCCTCAGTAGGTGGCACGACATCATACTCAGGTGGTACATTATGTAGTATATCTAACAGTGGTTCTATTTCATTAAGCGGTCAAACAGGAAGCGTTGTCAAATGGCAAACCTCTACTAACGGAGGGGTAACATGGACAGATATTGCCAATACAACAACGACCTATAATTTTACAAATGCTGCGAACAATCAACAATATAGGGCAGTTGTCAACAATGGCACAAGCTGCTCAGATGCCAATTCAAGTGCCACTACCATAACAACAAGCCCTGCTTCGTGCTCTTGTTTAACAGCTTCAGTAGGTGGTACAACTTCTTATTCAGGTGGTGCTTTATGTACAGCGAGCAATAGTGGAACGATTACATTAAGTGGCAATACTGGCAGCGTTGTGAAATGGCAAACCTCCACCAACGGCGGTTCAACATGGACTGATATTTCAAATACAACGACATCATATCCATTTACAAATGCTGTTAACAATCAAGAATATAGAGCAGTTGTGAATAATGGCGTCAGTTGTTTAGATGCTTTTTCAAGTGTCACAACTATTACAGTCAACGCCCCCTCAGTAGGTGGCACGACTTCATACTCAGGCGGTGCATTATGTAGCACAACTAACAGCGGCAATATCA
>JANLRG010000834.1:0-1304 GCA_031361545.1 Bacteroidota bacterium | reverse complement strand
TGGATTTGCATTTACTTCAGCAATATCCTTTTTGCGTTTTCTTTTCTGCTTTGCTATATTTTCTTCTTCTATTGTTTTTTTCAGATGAATAGCCTCTGCTGCAAAACGCCCTTGAGGATAATTATTGATATATACTGAGGGGTTACGTTTTGATTTACAGTCGAGCCACATTTGTTCTTCAGCTCGTTGTTCACGTTCATTTTCTTCTACTTTCTCTTGTTCTTTGCGCTCAAGGTGTGCTAATCGTTCTTTTTCTTTTTGAGCATTATCTTCTTCAAATTTCTTATTATTTGCTGTTTCTACATTATTTTCAATAGCATCAAGGCATTTATCTGCTTCATTTGCATAACGCCCATTCGGGTATTTACGAATATAACGATGATAACCGAGCAATGTATTTTTCTTTTGGGCATCATTCCAAGCAGCGTCTTCTTCGACTTGTTCTTTATGTTTTTCTTATTTCTAAAGCGACTTCTGCTTCGTCCACAAACTGTCCATTCTTATATTTGCGGAGGTAGCGGGAGTATGCCCCCTCAGTATCATCTGCTTTTGTGGCTTCCCATTCAGCCACTTCGGGATTGATAAGAGTTTTAAGGTAAAAAATAAAACGCCCGCCCAAATCCCCTGCTTGAAACATCTTTTCAACCTGCGGCATCTGAGTGGCATTGCTCCGCGTAATGCTGCGTACCCGCAAGGCGAGTTCATCTACTATAAATTGGGATTTGGTATTGTGTTTCAATTCAGAAATAATGGCTTCGGCAAAAGGGCTGTTCTTACCCATGCCATCTGACACCGTTTCATCCCGTCCACCCGAAGTGATAATCCAACGGGATTTTTTCACTTCCAATTCATCCGCCACGAGCGTTTCGTCAGAAGCCAGCCGCTCACCTTTAGCCATCAATGAGCCTGAAAAACAGGAATCACTAATGAGCAAAACATGTCGGCATTTCATGTTCTTTATCTTGGATTGAATGGTCAAATTGGGAATAAAGGAATCAATATCATCTTTTTCAGAATCCACAGGCACCCAATAGCCTTCTTCGTTGTCATCTAAAAAGCCATGTCCTGAAAAATAAATGAGTAAGCTATCATCTTCACCCAATACTGAGGGATTGGTAAATTGATGGAGAATATTGACGATATTTCTACGCGTTGCTTTTTCCTCTGTGAGTAAAGTGATGTGTTGAGCGTCAAAATCATACCGCTCAGTCAAGATTTCAACAACCTTATCAAGGTCATTAATGGCATTACGGAGTTTTGACCAATGCCTATAATCATTGATACCAATGCCAAGAATGTGCTTT
>JANLRG010000822.1:0-2752 GCA_031361545.1 Bacteroidota bacterium | reverse complement strand
GTAGTTTTGAAGCTCAATTTATCAAAAACAAATCAGACAAGTAAACCATATTTTTTGAACCTATTTTTTACAATTAACCGTGCGGATAAATTAGCACACCTCACCGAAGCCCTTTAGGTAAAAGGGTGATTGTAACCTGGCTCTTCCATTACTTTATATTTACGTGTTTGAAATGGTTACCGAAGCCCTTTAGGTAAAAGGGTGATTGTAACCATATTAGATAAGTATTTAAAACGTGATAAAATAAATAGTTACCGAAGCCCTTTAGGTAAAAGGGTGATTGTAACCCTCCTTTTGGATAATATTTGTCTATATAGTATACTAAAGTTACCGAAGCCCTTTAGGAAAAAGGGTGATTGTAACAGCAAATTGCGCAAATGAATGTGGATACGACAGAGGTTACCGAAGCCCTTTAGGTAAAAGGGTGATTGTAACAGGATTTAGGCTTAAACAATGGGCATAAATTTTTTGAGTTACCGAAGCCCTTTAGGTAAAAGGGTGATTGTAACCTTAGGTATAATTATGGTCATTTTATGTATTGCAGGTGTTACCGAAGCCCTTTAGGTAAAAGGGTGATTGTAACCCAGCAATGTCCGCTACCGCAAAGATAGAAGAGCTAGTTACCGAAGCCCTTTAGGTAAAAGGGTGATTGTAACCGGACGATATGGAAGCCGATATGAAAAAAACAAATCAGTTACCGAAGCCCTTTAGGTAAAAGGGTGATTGTAACTACAGATACCACACATAAATGGTTGACATGGGCACAAAGTTACCGAAGCCCTTTAGGTAAAAGGGTGATTGTAACCGATAGAACATTTAGAATAGACCCTTTGTCAAGGTCACGTTACCGAAGCCCTTTAGGTAAAAGGGTGATTGTAACCTGTCTAACCTTGTTTCCTAAGAAAGATGCCCCAAGTTACCGAAGCCCTTTAGGTAAAAGGGTGATTGTAACCAAGGTTATCATCGTCAATGAGTGTTACAATATCGCCGTTACCGAAGCCCTTTAGGTAAAAGGGTGATTGTAACGGATTGATTATAGAGGCGTTGGTTGCATATTTTCCGAGTTACCGAAGCCCTTTAGGTAAAAGGGTGATTGTAACATTGAGGTCGGAAGTCACTTCTTTTCTAATTTCATCTGTTACCGAAGCCCTTTAGGTAAAAGGGTGATTGTAACTCGTCCATGCCTAATTGATTGTCATACAGTCAATTAGGCTTTTTTATGTGTTTAAAAACAAGATAAACTCGGTAAAATACTGAGGGGTTAAATTATATGTGAAAAAAAAGGGTGTGTTTTGTGTGTTAGTTTGATAGAAACATATAATTTTAAGACTTTAAAATCATTCATTTCTCAATAGCTCATTTTAATCACAAACAATATGACAGCTCCAAGCACGCCAAAAGGACAGAACAAGTCCGAACATCCACATTATTTTGGTACTTATCTGAACATGGCACGCCACAATGCCTATATGATTCTGAATTATTTGACAGAAAAACATCTAAGTTCTGACAAAGCACCATCAGAAGAGACTTTGTTTCAAGCCCCTATTTTGAATCTATCGAAGAAAAAGCCCGATGAAGTGTATGCTTTGCTGGGCGATTTGCGGCATCATTTCCCTTTTTTGCGCTATAAAGATGTCTTGAATGAGAAAGCCAAAGTATCTGTTTCTGCGGATGCGATACAATCATTGGCTTTTATGATGAAGGGCGGTGCTGCGCCAAAGGAAACAAAACCCGAAGAGTTGCAACCCGAAGAATACACGCAATTGCTCAAAAGCCTATTGGAATGGATGAACGGTTTGCGGAATTATTATTCTCACTACAAGGCATCGCCAAAATTCAAATTCGACAAAGCAGAAACGTTTTATCAAATCTATGATGCGGCTTTGTTCCGTTTGATTGACAAAAACAAGCAGACAAGGCGGTATGACTGTTTCAATCAAAAAGACATCGCTGCCCTTGAACGCACAGACAAAGCAATAAAAAGCAAAAGTGTACCTCATCAGATTAGCGCAACGGAGGTGGATGAAAAGACATTGGCGTATTTCATCTGCCTATTTTTAGAGCCGAAATATGCGTCCATCTTTTTGAGTCGGTTGGCAGGTTTTCAAAAAGCCCTCACCGTCGAGAAAATGTCTGCGGCAGAAAAAGCGCAATTGAAAGCCTATACGATGTTTTGTTGCCGCTTACCACAACCCAAACTCGAAAGCAGTGACATCATGCTCGATATGCTCAACGAACTCAACCGTTGCCCAAGCGATTTGTACCCTGTTTTGTCAGAACACGACAAAGACCGTCGTTTCAAAGTGGATTTGACCGCAGAGGCTGCCCGTGCCATTGCTGAAAATCTGAACATGCCTCTAAACAATGATGATGAAAGCGAATTTACTGAGGGGGTGCCACAGGAAGTGATATTGAAACGGCACGATGACCGTTTCCCTTATTTTGCTTTGCGCTATTTCGACGATACCGATGCGTTCAAAACTTTGCGCTTTCATGTACAATTGGGCAAATTATTGAAAAAGGACAAATACCAAAAGGTGATGTACGGTGAGAAAAGGGATAGAGAATTGACGAAACCGATATTCACATTCAGCAAACTGAAACCGATGCGGGATAAATACGATATGGTGAATCAAGACGATTTGGCGCATAAGACAATAGATGCCCGTTTTGTCTCAAAATTCAATGAAACATGGACAGAAGAAAAAGACGGTCAAACGCAGTTGAAATCTGTGATTGAGCAGTTTTC
>JANLRG010000815.1:0-1730 GCA_031361545.1 Bacteroidota bacterium | reverse complement strand
ATAGTTTTGGATGTTGAAAAGGTGAAATATGATTTTAATAGTCTTGACTGAGGGGATGTATCATAAGTTCATCAATGACGACATGCTTGGGTTGATTCATGATATAGATGATACTATCCGACATATCTTCTGGTTTGAGCCAATCTTTGTGATGCTCATCGCCTTGCGGTCTTGCATGAAACATAGTATCAACTAAACCTGAATACACCACCGATACTTTTATACCAAACTTGCGGACTTCCTTGCGTAAAGCACCAGAAAAAGCATCTTGCGCAAATTTCGATGAGCAATATAAAGCACCTCCATCAAAAACCCGCTTCGCAACATCCGAAGCAATATTGATAATATGCCCATGACCAGCTTCTTTCATGTAAGGCAGAGCAGCTTTTGAAAACAAAAACGTACCTTTTACATTTGTATCGTACAAATCCGACCATTGTTCGACAGTATAACTTTCAGTAGTGCCAAAAACACCATAGCCTGCGTTATTGATAAGAAAATCAACGGCGCCGAAGGTATCATGCATCATCTTCATGGCACTGTTTGCTAAATTTTCATCGGCAACACTGCCTGCAAAAACAAGACATTTTGAACCCATCGCTTCTATTTCAGCTCTGACAGCATTCAATTCGGCTTCGCTGCGGGCAACGATGCCCAGATGTGCTTTGTGTTCTGCTAAAGCAAGGGCTAATACTTTACCGATGCCTTTTGATGCGCCTGTGAGGAGCACTACTTTTCCTTCTAATGTCATAATTAATTGATTGATTTAGATTTTTATAAAAAATACTGAAGGGTGCTTATAACTGCAAAAGTATAAATTATTTGCATGATATAAATTAAGTAATCAATAAACGAACTTGAAATTCGTATCGCACATCATCTTCGAGGTTATTGAAAACAAATTCACCTTTAGAGATATAGTTACTATTTTTCCACGCTGTTTCTTCTTTCTATCCATATTTAATCTTGATTTTGATATAAAAACAGATTAATTCATACAAAAGAATCAATTTTAAATAAAAATGAAGCAATGAAAATTCAAGACATTTTGACAATTCGCTCGGATATGCAATTTGGTACGCCTGTTTTCAAAGGTACACGTGTACCAGCAACACATCTGTTTGATTTTTTAGAAGACGGGCTTTCGATTACACAGTTCATTGAGGAATTTCCGAGTGTTCAGTATCAGCAAGCCGTTGATTTACTTGAATGGACGAATACTTTTTTGAAATCACCCCAAATCTTTGAAATTTATGAAAGTGCTGCTTGACAAGAATGTCACTAAATTGTTGAAAAAAGACCTTGTGGATGAATATGTAGTTTTTATGGTTCGTGAAAAAGGTTGGGAATCCTACTTGAACGGAGAATTGCTAAAAAAAATGATTGAGGAAGATTTTGAGGTTTTGATAACTTTCAATGGTAATTTTTCTAAACAACAAAATTTTAATAAATACCCTATTCCTGTTATTATCCTCTCAGCCTATCGAAGCTATTATACTCGACTAATTCCCATGATTCCTCGCTTGAAAGCTATACTCAGAACCGAACTGTCAATCGGTACAACTGTCATTTCTGAAAAAAATGTTGCGTAATAGGAGTCTTTGATTTTCAATGTGATTTGTTTCATGTTAAAATCTGTTTTATCAATCACAGGAAGCTAATTTTTTACAAAAATATACCTTTTAGGCAGTCAGCAAATAAACGCTCACTGCCTACTTTATTTAGTAATA
>JANLRG010000713.1:0-1224 GCA_031361545.1 Bacteroidota bacterium | reverse complement strand
TCTTTTATTAATGTACCATCCCGGTCTATAAATAATATTTTTCTCATATTGTATATGCTTTTAAAGCGTCAACGAGTTTTTTGTTTTCATCGGGTGTTCCTATTGTGATGCGAAGACAATCATCACATAATAGCACGTTGGAGCGGTCACGGACGATAATATTGCATTGTACCAAAGCAATTAGTTACAGAATTAGATAATTTAAGTATTACAAGGAGAATTGAAAAATTATTAAATGAAGGTTTATTAAATGAATTTACAGATAAATCTGAAATAAATTTATCTAATCTTAAAGATTTTTTTATTTTAAGAGAAAGAAAAATCAAAGAATCAATATTAGATTTATGGAAAATATCATAAGATAGTTGAATGTTCCTTATATGAATTAGTTTCTGCTAATCAAAATCGCTGGCACAATATATAACTCAAAAAACTCACAATTGTCAATCAAAGAATGGGGGTTGCGTCTCTGACCCTTTATGTAGTATTTTGTAAGTCTTCGACTTCAAAGGTTAAGTGCAAAAGAAGATTCACCCCCTCAGTATAAAGGCTTTTAAAAGGCTCTATACTGAGGGGGTCTTTTATTTAGAGAAAAAAAGCTCAAAACACGACACAAAAGCTAAAATATCATAACTTAGTCGAGCAAATTCGAGACTAAAGAGGTCGCAGACATAAAAGATACTGCATAAACAGTTGGAGACTCATTTACGAGCGCATCCTTTCGTTGGTTTAAGATTGGTGATTAAGTAAACAGATGGGGGTATATAAATATTCAAATAGAGTTCAAATACTGAGGGAATCATCAATATAGCTAAAATATTCATTATCAATGCTTTATGCCATTTTTATAAAAATAATTTGACTATATCATTGAAATTTTTTTAAATTTGTGGAAATATACGTGCTATTGCGTATATTAACGCGTCAGCAGCAACCCTATTGCGACAGTCCACGACTTTTACGTAGCGGATTTGAAGCAATGGCTATTTTTATAACTAAAGCAAAGCTTTAAAAACAAATGATTATGAAACAAGCATTGAAGACAACAACCAAGCATGTGAAGCTTTTTTTTCTTTTTATTAGCCTAACTGCATTATGCCAAACAACTCTTGCGCAAGCAAAACAAAACAAAGGGAGCAGAAACGTTAAGCCAATTGATACAACCGCTATTGAGAGGATAATTGGCATCAAAGGGAAATCAAATAATGGAGAGTATAAAATAAC
>JANLRG010000773.1:0-1274 GCA_031361545.1 Bacteroidota bacterium | reverse complement strand
CGTGGCTCCCGTTCTTTCAAATTACAATAAAAAGCGTACATTTGATGCTCAACTATTGACGTATATTTTTCTATCATTTTCCAGTTTTGCCGCAAACATACAATTGTTAAAACACGCTTTTATTTATTTCTCGTTCCTTAGGCACGTTAGGGTTCATCGAAAAAGAGCTTTGGTCACTATAAAATAGATGTAAATAGCCTGATTCTTCTAATTTTTCAATTTTTGAAGCAATTCAAAAAACCCGCCGGTATTCAACAGGGTGTTATTTAGGTTTGAGCCATTTACGCAACCTTAGCCAACGATACCGCAGTTTTTCTTGAATTTTCAACGAACTATTGAACTTTAATAAATCGCTTTAATTGATGGTAACTAATTGCCTCGTTTAACGCAGGACTTACCTCAATCGCCACTTCTTTTAGCTTTTGCGGATTGGCTTCAATTTTTTTTAACTATATCAATTAACTCTTGATTCGGTTCTTTTAACAAAGAATCCATTGATGCTTTACCCCCCGTCCTAGTAATATCATCAATCCCACTATGCCCATTGTCTCCCACCGAGTTAACCATTCATAAACAGCATTTTCTCTAACTTGAAGTAAATCAGAGATATATGAAACTGATTTATTGCGGCTTAATCGCAACTGTATGGCTAAACAATGATTCCCAAAGTAGCCTTTTTTTGAATACTTTTGTGCTTGTTGTAGGGTCACAAGTTCTGCGTCTGTCAATGACTGGTTCTTTTTCATCAACAACACTACGCTTTTTTTCTGAACTTTTAACTTGAACTACTTAAGACTTACTCTTTGGGTTTATCCTTACCTGTATTATATAATTCTTTTTCAGTGACTTTCTGAATTTTCATGCCTCCTTTCAGCTTCCGAGCTATCGAACTATAGGGTGCAGCAATCACCTCTTCATCACCATTCAAACCCGATGTAATTTGAATATATTGATTGTCTTGAATGCCCGTTTTCACTTCTACCATTTTTACTGTATCGCCCGAAGCTATAAAAACAACCTCTTTCACAGGTGATTTACCTTCTTTTTTAGGTGCTGCATTTTTATTGGCTTCTTCCTTAGCTTTTTTCAACTCGGCATTTTCATCGCGCGTTGTTACCGATTGAATAGGCAAACTGATGGCATCTTTCACCGAATTGGTATGTACATCAATAGAAGCAGACATGCCCGGACGAAACGGCGGACGCCCGCCGCGCAATAAATCCGAATAAGATGTAGGATCAATACGTACTTTGATGACAAAATTAGTCACTTGG
>JANLRG010000710.1:0-1448 GCA_031361545.1 Bacteroidota bacterium | reverse complement strand
ATGAGAACGATGTGTTTTTTTCACTTGACGAAGCTTCTGAAATATTAAGCAGACCAGTGACTGTAATATTAGAACATATTGAGTACGATGCCTATTTTTTAGATGCAATAATTAGAACGCACGGACAAGGCTTGTTAATAAAGGAGTATTACGACAATGGTTGGTTAATCTATACTAATGGCAATGGAAACAATATAGAAAGTGTGATTAAGTCCATGAAAGTTAGATTTGAAAAAAATAAAGTGAAATTTCCCAAAAATAGTTCGACATACATTAAAGCCTTCGTTATCATTGATAGCGATAAAAAATACCCATCAACAGATGAAGTTGCAGAAGATAAAATACCTCTTTTGAACTTTATTAAAAGCAATACTCCATACCACGTTTTGCTTAAAAGGGAAATGGAAAACTATCTTCCAGAGGATATTTACAACGAAATTTCTCAAAATGAAGATTTTAAGACCGCTTATAAAACATTAAATTCAAGACAAAAAGATTACTTTGATTTAGAAAATGGATTTCCAGAGAAAAATTTTAATCAATTAGACGCTGAGATTCAAAGTTTTTATAGCGATATGAGTGATGCATCTAAAAAGGTATTCAGAAAAGGAAAGCTTACCTTTTACAAAGAAGAGGGTAAAAAAGATAATTTTAAAGCAAGGTTTCCAAAGTTGTTTTTATCCCCAAATATTACAAAAGATAATTTAGAAAGGCGTGCTAAATCTACAAATGAAAACGAATTAAAAGAAATTTTACAAAAAATATCAGATTTATTATGAATGATAAAATTAGCATCAAGGCAAATATTAAAAGATTATCTGAATATATTACAGACTTTGAAAAAGGAAACCTACAAGTTCCTGCTTTTCAAAGGGATTTTGTTTGGACAAATGATAAAAAATTAGAGCTATTTCGCAGTATCAAAAAAGGATTTCCAATTGGCTCTATTTTGTTGTGGCAACCTAATTTTGAAAAAGAAGAAGAATATGATAATTTCGGTAGCTATGAGTTAGGTTCTTATCAAACACCCAAAAGGAATAGCAAGTCTTTTTACATACTAGATGGTTTTCAACGCCTTTCAACTTTAATAGGTTGCTTGTTACATCCTCAAAAAGCAGCTATAAAAGGGATTGTAAGAAATGATGAAGATTGGCAAAAAAAATTTAATATTCTATATAACCTGAACGACAGAGATTTTGAGATAAATCGCTCAAAGAATTTTGACAAATTGGATTTACATCAAATTCCTGTGTACAAATTAGTTGATGGAAAAGAATTTTTCACCTTCCAAAGACAATTAAAAATATTTGAAGACAAAGACAATAATATCATAGAGGATTATATGAATCGGTATGAAGAGATGAGCTTGATTTTCCAAAATTATGAGATACCTAATATAAACATTTCTGATGGCTCTATTACAGAAGCTATTGATATTTTTCAACGAT
>JANLRG010000711.1:0-30919 GCA_031361545.1 Bacteroidota bacterium | reverse complement strand
CAACAAATTCAGTTGATGAAATTGTTGCAGATTCCTGTTGCGAATCTTGAACAACGGATCAAAGAAGAGTTGCAAGAGAATCCCGCTTTGGAAGAAGGTGCCGAAGAAGAAGAAGAAGATCTAAATAATGAAGACGATGATATTGCTGATGATGTAGATGAAGAGTTGAGTGAAAGAGAAGACGACATCAGTTTAGATGAATATTTAATTGACGATGAAATTCCCGACTACAAAACTTCTGTCAACAACACTTCTCCCGACGATGAAAGAAGAGAAATGCCGTTGATCAGTCAAGGAAATTTCCAAGATCAAGTGTTAGCTCAACTTTATGTACTCGATTTCGACGATAGAGAATATCACATCGCTGAACAGTTGGTCGGAAGTATTGACGATGATGGTTATCTGCGTCGTGAACTTTCAGCAATTGTAGATGATTTAGCCTTCGCACAAAACATTACTTCAACATTAGAAGAGTTAGAACAAATTTTGAAAGCGATTCAAACATTGGACCCGCCAGGAATTGGGGCTCGGTCTTTACAAGAGTGTTTGGAATTACAACTTGAACGAAAAGGAAATAAACGCGACTCAATACCTGTTGCAAAAAAAATTCTTAATCGTCATTTCGATGAGTTTTCAAAAAAACATTATGATAAAATTTCCAAAGACCTTTCGATCAGTGATGAAGAATTAAAAAAAGCGATTGATGAGATTCTAAAATTAAATCCGCGTCCTGGCAATTCCATGAATCAAGGACAACGTTCGATAGAACATATTATTCCTGATTTCATTATTACCAACAATGATGGTGTGCTTGAGTTGGTTTTGAATTCGCGTAACGCTCCTGAACTAAAAATGAGTCGAGACTATAAAGAAATGCTCGATCATTATAGCAAAGACAAAAAAAATGCGAAGGCGAATAAAGATGCTGTCACTTTTGTCAAACAAAAACTTGATTCTGCTAAATGGTTTATAGATGCTTTGAAACAAAGACAACACACTTTGTTTCACACGATGCATACTATTATGGAATACCAATATGAATATTTTCAAGAGGGAGATATGCGTAAATTGAAGAAGATGGTTCTTCGTGATATCGCAGAAAAAATCGGAATGGATATCTCGACTGTTTCTCGTGTTGCCAATAGTAAATATGTACAAACTCCATTCGGAACTTTTTTACTGAAGAGTTTTTTTTCTGAAGGAATGCAGACTGATAGCGGCGAAGAGGTATCAAGTAAAGAAGTAAAACAAATTTTATTAGATTGTATAGGAGCAGAAGACAAGCGCAAACCGTTAACAGATGATGCTCTGACAAAAATTTTAAATAAAAAGGGTTACAACATTGCCAGAAGAACCGTAGCTAAATATCGTGAAATGTTGGATATTCCAGTTGCGCGATTGCGTAAAGAACTATGAACCGCTCCTTCTCCAAATTTCTTTCCATTGTTTTGCATCCAGTGCTAATGCCAACTTATGCTTTGTTATTTATTTTTCAAAATAGTTCTTTCTTTTCTTACTCCACTCCTGCTCCCGCTAAGTTAGCACTCTACCTTGTCATCGTTTTAAACACACTCATTTTTCCTGTCCTTGTTTCATTCTTGTTAATTAAAAAAGGTGTCATCAAATCTTTTGAGATGGAAGAACGCGAAGAAAGAATGATTCCATTTATCAGTAATTTATTATTGCTGCTCATTGCCGGATATCTAATTAGAACACTCAGATTGCCTCAAGTTTTTTTTCAGTTAATACTCGGAGCCGCTGCTGCTTTATCGTTGGCCATACTTATTAACTTTAAATGGAAAATCAGTATTCACATGATTGGAATCGGAGCCATGGCTGGAACCTTCTTCGGACTTTCTTCCTTTCTAATGGTCGATCTCCGCTTCCCAATTATTTTTTGTTTGATCGTTGCTGGCTTTTTAGGAACAGCGAGAATGAGCTTAGGTGCTCATACCTCCATGCAAATTTACTCGGGTTTTTTATGTGGCTTTTTATGTGAGTATTTATTTTTAAGTATTTGAATGGAAATCTATTCTCTTAATCAATCTTCTGATTACCAATATCTTTATATCAACAAGGCTTTCTCATTCGAAATTCAATTTCTTCTTGTAAGTATAGGGTTGAAAAGATACCTTTGTCACCCAAATTTCACGGGGCCCATAGCTCATTCGGTTAGAGCAACAGACTCATAATCTGTGGGTGCTTGGTTCGATTCCAAGTGGGCCCACTTACAGTTTTCAGTTTCAGTTTCAGGTTCAGTTTCGATTACAGTTTAAGTTTAAGTTAAGTTCCTGTTTACTGTCTCTGTCTCTGTTTACTGTTTCAGTTTCGATTACAGTTTCAGTATAAGTTAAGTTTCTGTTCACTGTTTCTGTTTACTGTTTCAGTTTCGTTTACAGTTTCAGTATAAGATAAGTTTCTGTTTACTGTCTCTGTTTACTGTTCACTGTCTCTGTTCACTGTTCACTTTCTCATAGAACAGAAAAGTAAAAAGTTGACTTCGCAGATCCGGAAGATTAGATGAGATAAAGTCACTCAGTAATGGAAGTAAAAGTTAGAATAACAAGACACTAATTTTTGGGGTCGGAGAGAATCGGAACAATCATTTTTATTTACTTTCTTCAAAAATAATTTTCAAAAACATTATGAAAAAAATATCCTTATTCTTCGCACTTAGTATTATCGGGCTTGCTTCGTATTCCCAAAGCCCTACTTCTTCAATGCCTGGAGCTCTTGGAAAAATCGCTGGTGCCGATGATCTTTTCATCGTATCCATAACTTCCGACAACTGGATCAACCTTCCTTCTACGATTGAATCAAAACCTTTTCGTTCCCGCGGATTTAGTTTTTTAATCATGAAAGAAAAAATGAATGCTGCTGGTCATTTTGGAATTGGCTATGGACTAGGATTTTGTTCTCAGAATGTGCATACTGACGGCGTTTTAATTTATGATAATTCGACAGAAAGAAATTATTTAGAAAAAATTTCTTCGACTGCAGATTTTGAAACAAATAAACTCTCTTTAAATTTTATTGACGCAGCCTTGGAAATTAGACTAAGGTCAACTGAAAATAGTAAAGGGAAAAGCTTTAAAGTGAACGCTGGAATTAAAGGTGGAATTTTGGTTCAAAGTCATACTAAATTTGAAGATGAGTTTGGAAAATTTAAGACGTATGACATTAAAGGCCTGAACGAATTTCAATATGGAGTGACAGGTCGTATTGGTTATGGAAATGTTTCGCTTTGTGTTTATTATTCATTGGTAGATGTTTTTGAAAAAGACAAAGGTCCCGAATTGACTCCATTCTCTGCCGGAATCTCTTTTACTTTTTAATTACTTTCAAAAATAAAATATTCTAATTTTTAAAAAACCATCTTCATTCCTTGAAGATGGTTTTTTAATGGGCTTTTACAATGAAAAATCATAATGGAAGAAGTGATTTCCTTTTTCACATAAACTTAATCAACCAGTTACACCTTTGAGCTCCTATGAAAACAATAATTTTTATTCTGATCGCTTTAGCATTCTTTAGTTGCTCCCGATCACAAAACATTTGTGTTAATTTCGATCTCAATCACCCAACAGAAATAATCAAGTTGCCTTCTGTCTTAAAAGAGATTTCGGGGATAACAATGTTTGGTAAAAATAAAATTGCTTGTGTTCAGGATGAAAAAGGAACAGTGTATGTTTATGACATACATAAAGACAAACTGAAAGAAAGTGTAGATTTTGGAAAGAACAAAGACTACGAAGGAATTGCAAATGTGAATGACACTCTTTATGTGCTTAGTAGCAATGGAACTATTTATGAAATTGATGCTTTAGAAAGTACAGAAGAACAAACGACAGAGTACGCCACATTTTTATCGAAAGAAAATAATTGCGAAGGCCTGAGTTTTGACAAAACGAATAACCGATTGCTTGTTGCGTGTAAAGGAAGGCCGGAAAAAGGGACAGCTAAAAAATCGATGAAAGTAGTTTATGCTTTTGATCTTTCGAAAAAAGAACTTCAAAAAGAACCGATCCTTATTTTTTCTCCAGATGATGTTATTGAGATGGCCTCACATTCCGAACAAAATAAAACGTTCCTAAATTCTATCGGAGAAGAACAAAAAAACTCCAATCTTTTCGAGCCTTCTGAAATAGCCATCGAGCCGTTGTCGGGAAATTATTTTATTTTGTCTTCCGTAGGAAAAAGATTAGCCGCCTTTTCTCCTGATGGAAAATTAATTGCCGTTGTCAATTTAGATCCGTCTCTTTTCAAACAACCAGAAGGACTAACTTTCACTTCCAAAGGCGAAATGATTATTTCCGATGAAGGAAAAGGAGGAAAAGGAAATTTAGTTATTGTAGCGAAAGGGAAATAGGGCTTTACTGTTTCAGTTTCAGTGTCAGGTCCAGAAGCCAGTAAATAGTGTGGTTAAAAATATTTCTCTATTTACTGAAACTGGACCTGACACTGAAACTGTATAGAACTCTATTTACTGAAACTGGACCTGACACTGAAACAGTATAGACCTATTTACTGAAACTGGACCTGACACTGAAACTGTATAGAACTCTATTTACTGAAACTGGACCTGACACTGAAACTGTTTAGACCTATTTACTGAAACTGGACCTGACACTGAAACAGTATAAACCTATTTACTGAAACTATGACTGGAACTGAAACTGTTTAGATTAATCTCTTGACATAATTCTATTAAGACACCGTTTGTAGAACGCGGATGTAAAAAACAAATCAGTTTATTGTCTGCTCCTTTTTTAGGAACTTCTGAAAGCAATTCAAAACCGAGTGAACGAAGTCGTGCCATTTCCGAAATAATATCATCTGTCTCAAAAGCAATATGATGAATGCCTTCTCCTTTTTTGGAAATAAACTTAGCGATCGGACTGTCTTCACTTGTTGCTTCGAGCAATTCGATTTTTGATTCGCCGGTTTTGAAAAAAGAAGTTGAAACACCTTCGCTTTTTACTTCTTCCATTTTATAATTGGACAGCCCTAATAGGGATTCAAATAATTTATTGGCAGCGTTCATCTCTTTTACTGCTACGCCGATGTGTTCTACGCGAAGAATCATAAGTTAAATCGTATTAGTTGCATTTGGAATTAGAACTGTAAAAGTAGTTCCTTTTCCTACTTCACTCACAAAATTAATACTCCCTTTCATTTTCTCTAATGCATTTTTTACAATAAATAATCCAAGTCCAGAACCGGTAGAATCTGGATGGCCGCGATAAAACATTTCAAAAACTTTGTCTCGTATTGCCTCTGGAATGCCTTGGCCATTATCTGACACCTCTAATGATGCTCCTTTCTCACTCTTCTCAACTTTTATTCTGACATAAGGCGAATCTTGATTACAATAATTAATCGCATTGTGAATTATATTTTGAAATACAGACAAGACTAAAACCTTATCGGCCCTTAACTCTAATAAGTGATCAATCTTAACTTCAAAGTTGATACTTCCAAAATCAGGCAAATGGCGAAGTGAATGTAAAATCTCCTGCACCATTGCCATTACATTAATATGTGACAACTTACTTGTCCCTTTTCTAGTCCGGGCCAGTTCTATCAAATCAAGCAACGTCCGATCAAGTCGCTTAACACTCGTCTCAATCATTGTAAAATATTTTCCATTCAAAGGGTCAGAATTTTCCATCCTCGCTAAATTAACAATTCCCATTACACTTGCGAGTGGACCTTTTAAATCGTGCGATGCTTTGTAAAAAAATGTATCTAACTCTTGATTCGTTTCTACTAATTCTTTTTCTGTTTTTTTTCTGTCTGTAATATCTGTTTGAACACCCCACGTTCTCACCAAACAACCATTTTCAACAACGCCAATGTTGTTGTTGAGCATATATCGGATATTCCCGTTTTTATCCAACTCTTTCGATTCCGCATTACTGATTCTATAGTTATTAAGAATAAAACTCTGCATTAATTCTTTAGTCTGATCTTCATCAAAATTATTCTCTATATAATAGAAGTCTCTGATACGGCGACCAGTCAACTCCGATGAAGAGTTATAGCCATACATTTCCGACATAAAATCATTGCACTCACTTATTATTCCTGAATCTAATAACAACTCCACTTGGTCTTTGATTGATAAGTTAATTGGAATTGGCTGACGATATTCTGCACGCCAAATGCCAACAGCACTTTGGTCAATAAACGTTTTATAACCTTCTTCTCTTTTTTTCAAAAGCTCCTCCACGATTTTGAGATCCGTAATATCGGTTGAAACAACTAAAGAACCATTTCTTATCCCTTCTTCATCATAATATGGGGAGCCAGACAATTGAATCCAAACTGTCTCGCCATTTTTCTTTTTCAATTCAACATCAACTTTTACGGAATGACCAGCAGTAAGAGATTCAAACTTTGCCCTTACTTCTTCTTGATTTTTAATTGGTGCCAAAATAAATTCTCTTGACTGACCAATCAATTCGTCTTTAGAAAAATTTGAAATCGTACAAAATCGATCGTTCACAAAAATTATCTGATTTGATTTGTCAAAATAAAATAGTCCATCGTTCATATTCTCCACCAAGGACAAATACCGTTGTTCTTGCTTTAGGATTTCCGATTGATACTCATTTTTTCTTTTCAAAATTTCTTCCGTTAAAAAAGCTCCTGAGTACAATGCCACAATTGCAATGGCATATTCGGCTCGCCATTGTCCGGAAATAATCATTAACCCCATTAAAGAGGATGTAATTATAAAAATGAAAAACAAACTTTTATAATATCGATCGAAGACTAATGAAAAGGTAAAAATGGAAATGGATAAGGGTAAAAGCAATTCCATTTCAAAACTTCTTACATAAGTAACATAAACAGCCCAAAAATGCAGTAGGAAGATGGAGGCATTGGTAATATTTACAAAATGCTTTCGGTAGAAACTTAGATAGAAGGATAAAAAATAATTGGAAGTAAGAATGATTGAAACAATGAGTCCGGTAATTAAAATATATCCGTCGTTGTATAAAAATTCGAAGATGAAACCTAAAACAGTAACGAATACGGAGCTAAAAACATTCAGTAAACGCAAATTTCGCATTTCTTTTTTGCGAATCTTATCGTTGAATGAGTTTAACATTGATTTCTATTTGGCTTTTTTTAGGAAAGGTTTTTCATTTCGATTGAAAGATGCAAATTAATTTCAACTCGTGTCATGAATCTTTTTGATCCTTGTTCTTTTATCTTCAAATGAAAAAAAAGTTCGATAAGTTCAAGAATATATTCTGTTCAAACACTTTATCAAACAACTTTTGACATTAAAGTTGATGTCCATTTCTTAAAATCAGACGTCCATTTCAGAAAGTTTCCATTTTTCAAATTGTTGATAACGTTGGATTTTAAAAAAAAATGATCGAGCAAAAAAAACGAAATGAAAAATTATTTTAAAAAATTATTTTTTTCAAAACCTCTGAACATACCGTCAACTGCGACTTTCAGAGGTTCGTATTTTTTTTGTGAAAAAAATAATTGATTGTTGAGTTTAAAAAAATGATGCACTTGTCATCAACAATTAATTGTTAAAAAATAATTGTGAACTATTGTTGTAACCTTTTTTTATTTATTAAGTTTGAGTAGTCATTAAACAAACAAAAAATTAAAAACTATGGCAAAAGCAAAAAAAGCAGCTAAGAAAAAAGTTGCGAAGAAAGCAGCAAAGAAAAAAGTTGCTAAAAAGAAAAAGTAAGCTAACAGCTTCCCGCACTAAAAGCGGTAAAAAAAGTCCCTCGTTCCTAGATCGAGGGACTTTTTTTCTTTCAATCAATTCCTATTCCATTGCTTCACCACTATTTTAAAAATCATTTTATGCTTGTCTGGACCATCGATGTATTGCATTTAGATTTACGATATACTTGGAAAATATCGCGTAATGCAACAGATTTCAAGAAAAATTTGATCGTCACCCTCACTGATGGAACTCATATTGGCAAAGGAGAAGCAGCTCCCAACATTCGATATGGTGAGTCACCAGAAAGTTGTTCGCAAGAGTTTGATCGCTTCACCCATTCTCTTCCCGATCAACTAGAAGACATTTCACAATTACATTATGCAATGAAGGTTGCCAATACATCTCATGCGCTTTCATTTGCTATCGAATCGGCCTACTTACATTATTGGGGCAAGAAAAATAATCAAAGTGTTGCAGAGCAGCTTAAAATCGTTCCTCACGGTCCGGTTCCAACTTCGTATACTATTCCAATCATGGAAACAGGAAAGATTAAATTATTCTATGCCGAAAATAATCTGAGGAGATTTCCATTCATCAAACTCAAAGTAAATGTTGACGATGCTTTCGAATCATTGAATCACTTGCTTTCGTTTTCCGAAAATCCGATTATGGTTGATGCCAATGAAGCTTTCAAAGATGTAGAAGAATGTATTCGATGGCTGGAAAAAATTAAAAAGATGCCGCTTGTATTCGTTGAGCAGCCGCTTCCTTCTGAAATGAAAGAAGAATCTATATACTTGAAAAAACATTGTCCCTTTCCATTGATGGCCGATGAAGCAGTAACAGATCAAGCCGATTTCGAATGGCTCAAACGATCGTTCGATGGAATCAATATGAAACTGATGAAGGCGGGTGGTTATTTCAATGGACTCCGATTATTGAATGAAGCGAAAGCAAATAATATGCGAACGATGATTGGCTGCATGGTAGAAACCACTTTGGGAATTTCATCGGCAATGAATCTTTGTTCACTCGTCGATTACGCCGACCTCGACAGTTTTATTCTTTTGAAAGAAGAACCATTCGGATTGATTGACGAAAAAAACGGTGTCCTTACAAATAAAAATTCAGTAAAATTTATTTGAAAGGGAGAGTAGTTGGATTATTCTAAGTTATTTTCATTTTGAAATTGAATCCGACTTTGAAATCCTAGAAAATAAAATTGACATCAATACCATTTCATTCTTCTTACTCTTTTCCTTTCGCCAACCCTAACTCTTTCATCTGCTCTTTTGAAATTACCGATGGTGAATCAATCATCACGTCTCTTCCTGAATTGTTTTTGGGAAAGGCAATGTAATCTCTAATCGAATCGGCGCCGCCAAAAAGAGAACACAATCGATCAAAGCCAAAAGCGATTCCTCCATGTGGTGGTGCTCCGTATTCAAATGCATTCATTAAAAAACCAAACTGCTGCTGTGCATCTTCTGCAGTAAAACCTAGAATGGAAAACATTTGAGCTTGCAATTCTTTATTAAAAATACGAATCGATCCTCCGCCAACTTCTACTCCGTTTATAACCATATCGTAAGCATTAGCTCTCACTTTTCCAGGATTAGTTGAAAGCAATAAAAGATCTTCTGGCTTAGGTGATGTGAATGGATGATGCATAGCATGCCAGCGCGATGTTTCTTCACTCCATTCTAATAACGGAAAATCAATTACCCACAACGGACAAAAAATTTCTTTGCCTCTTAAACCTAAACGCGAACCCATTTCTAATCGCAATTCACTTATTGCTTTCCGAGTTTTATTATCGTTGCCGGCAAGAATTAAAACAAGATCCCCTTTTTCTGTTTTACATTTCGATGCAAATATTTTTAGATCTTCTTCTGAATAAAATTTATCGACAGAAGATTTTAAACTGCCATCATCATTGAATCGAAAATAAACTAATCCTGTCGCACCTAACTGCGGACGTTTTACCCATTCTGTTAATTCATCAAGCTGCTTTCTTGTATAGCTCGCTGCACCTTTTACGCTGATTGCTAAAACCGATTCTGCATCGTCGAATACTTTAAAATTCTTTCCTTTCGTTTCCGAAGTAAGATTCACAATCTTCATTTCAAAACGAATGTCAGGCTTATCATTTCCATAATCACGCATGGCCTCCGCAAAAGTAATTCGAGGCAAAGATGAAAGATTTACATTCTTCACTTTTTGAAAAAGATGACGAATCATTCCTTCGAATGTATTGAGAATATCTTCTTGCTCAATAAAACTCATTTCACAATCGATCTGAGTAAACTCCGGCTGACGATCGGCACGGAGATCTTCGTCGCGAAAACATTTTACAATCTGGTAATACTTATCGATTCCACCAACCATCAACAACTGTTTGAATGTTTGAGGCGATTGAGGTAATGCATAAAACTCTCCTTGATTCATCCTCGATGGCACAACAAAGTCACGTGCACCTTCTGGAGTTGATTTAATGAGAACAGGAGTTTCTACTTCTACAAAATCTTGATCATTCAAATAGGAACGAGTTGCTGCTGCAACGCGCGCTCGAAGAAGAAGAGCTTCTTTCACCGGACCCCGACGAATATCAAGATATCTGTATTTCATGCGAATGTCGTCGCCGCCATCTGTATTTTCTTCTATCGTAAAAGGTGGCGTCTGCGATTTATTTAAGATCTCCAAATGTTCAACGATGATTTCAATTTCTCCCGTTGGCATTTTCAAATTCTTGCTGCTACGTTCTGCTACTTTGCCAGTAATCTTCAAAACAAATTCTCGTCCAAGTCCTCGAGCCTCTTCACATAATGTAGAATTGGTTTCCATGTTGAAAACCAATTGCGTTATTCCATATCGATCTCGAAGATCGATGAATGTCATTCCTCCTAAATTCCGTGAACGTTGAACCCAACCACAAAGTGTAACTGTTTGATTGATGTGCTGCATATTGAGCTCACCACATGTATTTGTACGAAGCATAGTAATTATTGAAAGCGCAAATTTAGAAAAAAGGTTCACCTAATTTGTTCAAGAATCAATGTTTAAAGTGGAAGATCAATTTTTTTAGCAGGGCTTTGAAATTGAAATCAGGATTTTAAAAGTTTTCTTCCGAAAACAAAAACAATCTTAAATAATTGATAATCACATCTAATTTGAAGAATATAGAAAGGATCTTTCTTAAATCCTCGTAAAATTTAACCTATCAGATCGAAAATTTTAATTGAAATATTTGTAGTGAAATGATTCCAAACAAAATCTGATCGTTGAACATCGAACAAATTATCTGATTACACTATAATTTAGTTGCTATTCCTTTTCTTTGCAGCATGAACATCCTTGAATCATCGCCAGAACATTTTATGAATGAAGCTTTGAAAGAAGCCTTGAAGGCATTTGATGCCGACGAAGTTCCGATTGGTGCGGTGGTCGTTCATAATAACCGAATTATTGGTCGTGGACATAATTTGACAGAGCGATTGAATGATGTGACTGCTCATGCAGAAATGCAAGCTTTCACAGCCGCTGCTAATTTTATTGGTGGAAAATATTTAACGGACTGCACTTTATATGTTACGATTGAACCTTGCGTAATGTGTGCAGGAGCTTCTTACTGGACACAGATCGATAGAATTGTTTATGGAGCTCGTGATGAAAAAAAAGGATTTCAAAATTTTTCTACAAAATTTTTACACCCAAAGACACAACTTCATGGCGGCGTATTAGAGATCAATTGTGCAGCCTTAATGAAAAGATTTTTTCAGAAGTTGAGAGATAAATAAAAAGAACTGTCGTTCAGAAATGATAATACTTCTCCTATTAATTTTTATTTTCAAGAAATTTTATTCCTCGATGAATTTAGTAAGGCAACTATTATTCTTTTCATTTCTCGGTTCGAAAATATAAACTTAGGAAGCAAATTATTTATTGGGACAACTTCAGCCTAACTTAAAATACAATTCTTAAGTGACGAAGAAAAGATCGTTTAACAAGAGGTACAAAGTTGTGTTTTGAAAATGAAATAGTATGGACTTGTACACACAACATAAAAACCATTGGTTGAGAAATGATGTGCTTCCACCATTCACATAGTTGAATTACCATCACCAAAATCACACACTGCAATTGCAGAAGTTGAAGCTTAAGCAGTGGCAAATGTAAAAGTCTTCGTGTTCGAATAAAACGAATAAGTTGTCGAGCATAATAATTGAAAAAATGCTAATGTAGATTATAAGTAAGAGCGAATGAAGAAGTAGATTTTTATCATCGAGAGGTGAATGAAAAAGAGCAAACCAATCAGCTGCGATTGGATAAAAATTATCTGAAAAAGCTTTATAAAGAGTGATGAAAAATTAAAGTCACATCGAACTGATGGCGCCAACAGATTTTTTGTGAGCGATGTCTTTCAAAGCTTGTTGCGTTAATGGCTTTTCAATTTGACCGGCAACAAAACAGTTTTCAAATATTTTTTTGATGTGTTCTGGTTTATTAAAAACAGACAGCACCATAATTTTTGTTTTGTGAGTGATGAAATCCGGAAGTCTTTTGAATTCATCAATAAATTCATAACCACTCATTCCTGGTAAATGCATGTCGAGAAAAATCCAATCAGGCGCATGACTTGAGTTTGCACATTCTTCTTTCAATAAATGAATTGCTTGTTCGCCAGTAGTTGTTACGATAATGTCACTTGCAAAGCGAGTGAGCTCCATTAAACGGCGATTTACTAAAACATCAATTTCGCTATCATCAATGATCAGCGCTCTGTGAAAGTAGAAATCGGGAGTGATCATGTTTTTTCGTTTCACCAAAGATAAAATAAAAATTGAGAATTGAGAATGGAAGATTGAAGGTTCAGGGTTTGAGGTTCAAAGTTTCAAGTTTCAGGTTTCAAGTTGTTCAGAATTCAGGGTTCAGAGTTAAAAGAGAGAAATTGGGGTAATGATTGAAGGTTGGAAGAAGGGACCTTGAAATTTGAAACAAGAAACGGGGAGCCTAGAACTGGGACCTCAACCCAATGATTGGACCTTAAAATAAGGAACCTGGAACATAACCCTAGTTGATTGGAGCTTGAAAAAGGAACTAGAAACTAGAAACACTTTGAGCTTGACAAAGGAAACCTGAAACTCTAGAATTTAAACCTTGATCCCCAACCTTGAAACCTGAAACCTAAAACTTAAACCCAGAACTTTGAACCTTGAACTTTGAACCCAGAACCCAGAACCTCGAGTCAATATCAAACAGATATTGCATCAAGCACCGGTTTATTCAAGGGCTTGTTCAAAAACTTGTGGACATACTTACTTTGGTTGGCGCGATTTAAGTCTTTAAAACTTTCTGAAGTGGAAAGCATAATAATCTTCGCTTTATTTCGCACATCCAGTTGCAACTTATCAAATTCTTCTAAAAATCCGAAACCGTCAATTCCGGGCATCATGATATCTAAAAATATTATTTGCGGTAATTTATCGGGAGTAGCAGCTAATTTTTTCAACTCTTCTAATGCTGCTGATGCTGACTGATGAACATATATATTTGTTGCGAACTGCTCGTTTTCTAAAAGTTTTTTATTGATGAAATTGTCAAGTTCATTATCATCAACAAGCATTACTGTCTGGTATCGTACGGCGGAACTCATAGGTGTGATTTGATTAACGACATTTGTTTACGCAGAAACAAGAGAGAGGTTACTTTTTATTACACTTACCGAATTAAACTGAGTAATTCTAGACAAGCAAAGAGAGTGGATTTGGAAAAGAAGTTCACCAAAACTAAAAAGCTATAAAATAAAATAAGCAGGTGGTCTAGCCCTGCTTATTTATTAATACATGAAAACTTATTTATATCTCTTTTAATTATTAATGATTTAGACTAATTAAAAGATTGACTAGATATCTTGCCTTCTTAACGACTCATCTACAAATGAGTTACAAAATTGTTTATCACAATCCTTTTTTTAAAAAAATTATCTGAATCAATAAACAACTGTTACAGATCCAGTTTTCCCTTTCGACTCTAATCCCTTTGCGAAAAGTTGATAAACATAGGTTCCAGTCTGGACTGGCTGACCTTGATAAATTCCATCCCACTGGGTCTTAGCATTTGTCGATTCAAAAATTACAGTTCCCCATCTATTATATATGAGTAAATGAAAATCCATAACGCCTTCTCCCTTCACACCAAATGTGTCGTTCAAGCCATCTCCATTTGGAGTAAATGCTGAGGGAATGTAAATACTCAACGGAGGAATTACTTCAGCATAATTCGACATACTTTTTATTGTCGTATCGCCACGTTTATACCCGGTAACGCGATATACTTTGTTGTCTAATATATTTTGAGCCCGACTATGAATTGTCATTGTGACTAAAAGAGCTCCAATTGAAATAATGCGTATCAGTGTTTTCATGTTCATGTAAAAAGGATTACATGCAAATTAAAAATCTATGCTCCCCTAAGGGTTGTGATTTGTCAATGACCTTTCATTTGTAAGAATTTTGCCATTTGTAATTCGAAAAACTGAAACATTAAATTAAACAGGGTTTTTCATAAGAATAGTTCTAAGAGAGTGAATCTTATCGCTATTTCTGTTGTAATTTTACACTCAAATAATACATATAACCATGCCTTATCCAGAATATATCTGCGCACCAATGCGTCAGGAATTAACAAGTGTCGGTTTTGAAGAGCTTAAAACCCCTGAAGATGTTGACAATACCATATCTAAGAGTGAAGGAACACTCTTATTAGTAATGAACTCCGTTTGCGGTTGTGCAGCAGGAACTGCTCGTCCAGGAGTTCGTCTTTCTCTTGATGGAACTAAAAAACCAGCTAAACTAACAACAGTATTTGCCGGCCAAGATTTGGACGCCACTTCGCAAGCCAGAAAATATACACTTCCTTATCCGCCTTCTTCGCCTTGTATCGCCCTTTTTAAAGATGGAAAACTCGTACACTTTATTGAGAGACATCACATCGAAGGAAGAAGTGCCGATATGATAGCTGAAAATCTAAAAATGGCATTTGAAGAATTTTGTTAAAAAAAACTTTAATCATTGCTTGGCCATTCATGGTCAAGCAATGATTATAAGTAATTGCAATAATTAAAATTAAAATTGTTCAGGAAATCTCGTCTGAATAGGCTCATTAATAATCTGATAGACTTTGGCTTTTAATTCATCCAAATTTTCTTCTGTCATGCCGATTGTGGAAATAGGCTCATGTAAAATGATTCTGGCAATTCCAGGGTGACCAATGCGGCGATAAAAATCATCGGGGAGAATCAGCCAGTTATTGATAAAAGTAATCGGAACAATAGGAATCTGCTTTTCGATGGCCAATCGGAAAGGTCCGTTTTTAAATCTTCCCATCACTGGCCCTGTATGATGAATGGTTCCCTCTGGAAATAAAGTGATGCTAATTTTTTTGTCGAGGTCAGATGCCGCTCTTAAAAAGGCACGATGACTATCTTTTCTACTTTTTCTATTGACAGGGATATTCATTCTGTCAAAAAAGTGTCTGAACAATGGAACTTTTCGAAGTTCAGCCTTTCCCATAGTATGAAAATAGACTGGGATGGCAATGTAAATGAGCATGATATCCAAATATGACGTATGATTTGGGCAAAAAACGTAGGCCTGGTCTTTCTTGATTTCTCCCTTCTTTTCTATCGAATAAAAAATACCAGTAGGCCAGATAATTAGATGAGCCCAGATTTTTTTTAACCAGAAAACATGCTTAAACCAGCTCTTGCTTCTCAGTAAAATGAAAAAAAAAGGAAAAAAGATAAAAAAAGTAACAACAGCATTAATAAAGAATAGACAACGCCACAACCATTGAAATGGGAAAAGAAGGTATTTAATTATTTTTTGCAGAATTTTAGCGTCTTAGGCAGCGAAGGTAGTCAACCAAAGGCAAAATGTGGGAGGCAATCACTTCTTTTCTTCAAATAATGCTTACAAATGCCTGAAAGTCTTGACCGAAAAGTATTTTTTCCTACATTTGTCCCCCTCTTAAAAGGAGATTTGAAACGATGAGTGGCGCACGCGATTTTATTATCAATTTTGGTAGTCTTCCGTTTGGTGAACACGAATTCGAATTTCAAGTCGATGATACGTTCTTTCAAAAACATGAACACTCTCTATTCCAAAAAGGCAACATTGATGTGCTTGTTGTTCTCGACAAAAAAGAAACAGTAATGCTCTTCGACTTCACCATGGAAGGTGAAGTGATTGTTGAATGTGATCGATGCTTGGAAGATCTAACTCTTTCCATCGAATCGTTCGACGAACTAATTGTCAAATTCGGAGATCAACAAGAAACAGAATCAGAAGATGTTTTTGTTGTCGCTCCAAAAGAATATGAAATTGATGTTTCACAATTCATCTATGAATACATCATGTTGCAAATTCCAATGCGCAATGTTCATGACGAAGAAGAGAACGGACAAACTTGTGATCCGGAAGTTTTAAGAGAACTTGAAAAACACAAAATCAATCTGGAGGAAACTCCACCTGTTGACCCACGATGGGATGGATTGAAAGGAATAAATTTAAATTAATAACGGCCAACCGTTGAATGATAATTACAATCTAATAAAGAAATACAATGCCTAATCCGAAACATCGCCACTCGAAATCCAGAAGAGATAAAAGAAGAACTCATTGGAAAGCTGTTGTTCCTACAATTGCAACTGATCCGACTACTGGTCAGCCTCACCTTTTTCATCGTGCCCATTGGTATGAAGGAAAACTTTACTACAAAGGTAAAGTGGTAATGGAAAAAGAAAACGCATAAGCAAATTTGCTTTGTAAAAAAAGCAGTTGATAGATTCATTTCTGATCAACTGCTTTTTTTTAATTCATGCCTCTGTGAATTTTTCCATTTACCATTCCATGACTACAGATTTTTCTTCTGTTGAAACATTGGCTACTTTTTTATTACATTCGCTTTACACATAATCCGGAATTCTAAAAATGAAAATTGGAATTGATATAATGGGTGGTGATTTTGCACCTGAACAAACGGTGCTCGGATCGATTCAGGCTCGTAAAGAATTACCTGCTTCTGTCGAACTTGTTCTCATCGGCGACAAAAACGCTATGATGCCTTTCTTTGAACGAGAAAATTTTTCGCCCGAACAATTTACGATCGTTCATGCCCCCGATGTTATTGGAATGGGCGAGCATCCAACCAAAGCTATTCAGCAAAAACCAAACTCTAGCATTTCTATCGGATTTCATTTATTGAAAGAAGGACAGATCGATTCGTTTGCCTCTGCTGGAAATACAGGAGCGATGCTCGTTGGTTCAATGTTTAGTGTGAAAGCCATTCCCGGAATTCTTCGTCCTGCTATTGCTTCTCTCCTTCCTAAATTCAAAGGTGGCTGGGGACTGATTCTCGATGTAGGTGTGAATGCCGATTGCAAACCAGAAATGTTACAGCAATTTGCTTTACTCGGAACTATTTATGCAGAAAATATTTTACAACTAAAAAATCCTTCCGTCGGATTGATGAGTATTGGGGAAGAGGAAGAGAAAGGAAATCTTTTAGTGAAAGAGACGCATCAATTATTAAAGCTGATGCATGGAATTAATTTTGTCGGCAATGTAGAAGGCCGCGATTTATTTAATGAGAAAGCTGATGTAGTTGTTTGCGATGGGTTCACTGGAAATGTTATTTTAAAAGAGGCAGAATCTTTTTATGCCATGATTCGTCGTCGTGGAATACGCGATGAATATTTTGACCGTTTCGATTTCGAAGACTATGGTGGAACTCCCATTCTAGGAATCAACTCTAGTGTCATCATCGCACATGGAATCAGCAAAGCCAAAGCAATTAAAAACATGATTATGCTTTCGCGCGATGTTGTTGAAGCGAAGTTATCTGAAAAAATTGCTGCTGCGTTTTCTAAAGAAATTGTTTGATTTCAAAATTGAAGCATCGGTTTTTTCACAATGATAGTTTGAACTATATAATTTAAAAGTACTTATTCGCTTTGCAACAATCTTTTGCAAATTGAATTTTTGCCGATCATAAAACAAGAACGCTTCACTTGACCGATTCATTTAATCGGTTACATTTGTTGCTTCATTAGAGAAAGAAAAAATGTCGAAAATTATTGCTGCAATCACTGCTGTTGGAGGATACGTTCCCGATTATATACTTACAAATGCAGAGCTCGAGAAAATGGTGGACACCACCGATGAGTGGATTATGTCTCGAACAGGAATAAAAGAGAGAAGGATTTTAAAAGGCGAAGGAATGGGAACTTCTGATTTAGGCGCGCCTGCAGTTTTACAACTTTGTAAGAAGCGTGGTATTGATCCGTCAGAAATTGAATTACTAATTTGTGCGACTACTACTCCTGATCATCAGTTTCCTGCTACAGCGAATATTATTACAGATAAAATAGGTGCGAAGAATGCATTTGGTTTTGATATCTCTGCTGCTTGTTCAGGATTTCTTTATGCATTAGTAACAGGTTCAAAATTTATTGAATCGGGTCAGTATAAAAAAGTTGTTGTTGTTGGAGCAGACAAAATGTCGAGCATCGTTGACTACTCCGATCGTTCTACGTGTGTTATTTTTGGTGATGGCGCGGGTGCAGTTTTACTTGAGCCGAATACAGAAGGAGTTGGAATTCTCGACAGCATATTAAAGAGTGATGGGTCAGGTCGAGTTTACTTGCATCAAAAAGGCGGAGGTTCCGTTCGTCCAGCTTCACATGCATCGATTGATGCTGGTGATCATTTTATTTTTCAAGATGGCCAACCCGTTTTTAAATTTGCAGTGACCAACATGGCCGATGTATCAGCAGAGATTATGGAAAAAAATAATCTGAAAGCAGACGATGTAGCGTGGTTAGTTCCGCATCAAGCAAACAAACGCATCATCGATGCAACAGCAAGAAGAATGGGTGTTGGCAATGAAAAGGTGATGTTGAATATTGAAAAGTATGGTAACACAACTAGCGGAACCATTCCACTCTGTTTGTGGCAGTGGGAAAAAGATTTAAAAAAAGGCGACAACATTATCCTCGCTGCTTTCGGTGGCGGTTTTACTTGGGGAAGTGTATGGTTGAAATGGGCGTATTAGGATGAGTTGGAGTAGGGTTTGAATTTCAGTGCAAGCGCGAGTATTAGGATGTGGATGAGAGAGTGGAAGTCAGCGATTTCAAAAAAAATTAGAACGAGTCACAATTAGATACTTCAGCAATTCATCAAATTGTGTAATCTTTTTTTTGATGGGTATAGAGTTTTAAGAAAAATATTTAAAGTAATAACCCGAATAGCATCTATGAAGTTTCAGACATCTAGTTTCAACAAAAATATTCTCTAACTATTCGACTCACTTGAAACAATAACGATTGCCACTAAAATTAGGAATACCTAAAATCAAAGAGAGTAAACTATAAAATAAAAATCAAACTATGAAACATTATCTCTTCATATTAATTGCATCAGTAGTTTCCTTCACTGCATGCAACAATCAAAAACAAACTGCCGATCTTGAAAAAACAATTGACAGTTTGAAAGCAATCATAGCTGAAGATCATTCTTCCGAGATAGCCGCAATTATAAAAGCTGATAGTGCATGGGACAAAGCCTCAGAAGCGAAATCTGCTGAAGGCTGGTTAAGCTTTTATTCTGACGATGCTATCATGATGCCTCCTGGTGAAAAAGTTTGCAATGACAAAGCATCAAGAGAAACCTCTATAAAGAATATGTTTGCAGTTTCTGGAATCTCTCTCCGTTTTCAGAGCACAAAAGTTGAAGTCTCTAAATCTGGTGATTTCGGTTATGCCGCAGGAGTTTACCAATGGCATTCAAAAGATGCAAAAGGAAAAGACTACCACGAAACAGGGAAGTACAACGAAGTTTGGAAAAAAGAAGCGGACGGAAGTTGGAAATGTGTTACAGACATTTGGAATGCTGACCCGCAGTTAACTTCTAACTAGATCTCCGCCGAGCGAGTTATCATTTTTATTTCGGTCTTGAAATCTCTATGCTCGTACTGTCGGTTGATATTTTCACATTATTTTTTTTCGATCCAGCCTTGTTTTCTATACTAACACCATTCTCATTCATTTTTATAGTCGTGCCTTCTTTCTGAGATGCAGGTTCAACAACGACTGGTTTTTTTTCTGGAGTGGCGGCAGGTGGTGGAGTTGTTACAACAGGTTGAATAGTTTCAACTGGTTGATTCGTTTCAACAGGTTGCTTGGTTTCAGTTTGATTGTTGCACGAAGCCACTGTCATTATTGTAAGAGCTCCGAATAAAATGATATTTTTTTTAATGTGTTTTTTTTAGTGAATACTTTTCTTTAAAGATAACTAATAATAAGTCTTAACAATTCGTTATAAATTTTCAGATAACAAAGTTAAAAATCTTTCCTTTGCTTCAAAGGATGTTTACCCATTGATTTCAAAAACTTTTTCATGACGTTGCTAATGAAATTGCTGAAAACTTGAGAATAGGTTTTGGATGTGTCCGTTGCGTATTGAAATGATCAAGCACGTCTTCAACATTATAAAGATTTAAGAATTTATTATCGTTATCACCAGCTTTCTTAATAGACAATCCTCTTTTAGTGGCTGACCTAAAATAGTACTTGATGGATTGCTGACTTTCACAAATTTGTTTACATACAATCCTCGGTAAGAATATAGATCTGTTTGTGCATGTGAGATTATAGAACTGATAACGGAAAGAAATAAAAATGAAATAAAATTAAACTTTTTCATGATGATTAAAATTTAAGTAAGACTCTTTCGTCAGCTCAAACTCAAGAAAGTGTTTGGATTTCTCAATTGAAAAATTAATTATTGTTCCTTGACAATATCCGTTTAGAAAAATATTAGAAATGTTGCTTTTTTAATTGGGAATAGTTGAAAGCAAAAAAAGTCTCTTGCCCGCGTCCCTCTTTTCAAACCCGTCATTAATTTACCCTTTCAACCTTCACTACGAACTTGCCCATTTTACCCTCAGACTTAGACATTCAACAACAGAACATTGACCATCAAATATTTAGACAAAAACATAGGATATATTTTTCTAAAAGTTTAATTCGATTTTGCGGTTTTTAAATTTTAGAGTAGGTTTGATATTCGAAAAAATCCGTACTATCCCTTTTTGGAGCCGGAACTAACTTATTTTCAGTATGAAACGGAAAACCACCGTCGCTAAGCCAAAGTCAGCAACAGAAACCCCAACAATGAACATAAAAGACATTGAAAGCCTCATTAAATTCGTACAAAATAGTGGGGTGGCCGAAGTAAGCCTAGAGCAAAAAGATATTAAAATCACCATTCGTACTACGCATGGTCAGATGATGATGGCTTCTTCTCCACAAGCTGTTCAACATTTTGTTTCTGCTCCCGCTGCCACACCTGTCGCTGCTGCCGCTTCGACAAACAATCCACCCGCTGCAGATAAACCTGCTGCCGGTGAAGATGAATCCAAATACATTATAGTCAAATCACCGATGATCGGTACTTTCTATCGTACGCCTTCTCCTGACAAACCTGTATTTGTAAATGTGGGCGATGAAATAAAACAAGGCAAAGTAATTTGCATCATTGAAGCAATGAAACTTTTCAATGAAATAGAATCGGAAGTCTCAGGAAAAATTGTCAAGGTATTAGTTGATAACGCTACTCCTGTAGAATACGATCAGCCATTGTTCTTAGTAGATCCAAGTTAATTATATTCTTACAAAGATCATCACCACCGACTAACTAAAGGTCTGTCTAGTTTTTTTGATGATCGAATTTATTATCATTCTGAAATTATAATATGTTCAAGAAAATTCTAATTGCCAACCGTGGTGAAATTGCTTTACGTATAATTCGTACGTGTAAAGAAATGGGTATTCACACTGTTGCAGTTTATAGCACCGCCGATAAGGACAGTCTGCACGTTCGCTTTGCCGATGAAGCCGTTTGTATCGGACCTCCTCCCTCGAAAGATTCTTATTTGAATATTCCTCGCATCATGGCTGCAGCAGAGATTACCAATGCTGATGCGATTCATCCAGGCTATGGTTTTCTCTCTGAAAATTCTAAGTTCTCTCAGATCTGCAAAGAACATGGCGTAAAATTTATTGGCGCTACTCCCGAGCAAATTGATCAGATGGGTGATAAATCAAATGCAAAAGACACTATGAAAAAAGCTGGTGTTCCAACTATTCCAGGTAGCGAAGGTTTATTAGCTGATTTGAAACAAGGATTGAAAGTAGCTAAAACAATTGGCTATCCAGTTATAATTAAAGCTACTGCTGGTGGAGGTGGAAAAGGAATGCGTATCATTTGGAAAGCAGAAGACTTCGAAGCAATGTGGGACTCTGCGCGACAAGAAGCGAGCGCTTCTTTTGGCAATGATGGAATGTATCTTGAAAAATACATTGAAGAACCTCGTCACATAGAAATTCAAATTGCCGGTGATCAATACGGTAAAGCATGTCACTTGAGTGAAAGAGATTGCTCTATACAACGTCGCCATCAAAAACTAGTAGAAGAAACTCCTTCTCCATTTATGACAGAAGAGCTGCGTGAAGAAATGGGTGAAGCTGCTATCAAAGCCGCACTTGCTGTAAAGTATGAAGGTGTTGGAACGGTAGAATTTTTAGTTGACAAGCACCGCAAATTTTATTTTATGGAAATGAATACGCGGATTCAAGTAGAACATCCAATTACTGAAGAAGTGATCAACTACGATTTGATAAAAGAACAAATAAAAATTGCTGCCGGAATGCCAATATCTGGGAAAAATTATTTTCCAAACTTGCACGCTATCGAATGTCGCATCAACGCAGAAGATCCTTATAACAATTTTCGTCCTTGTCCAGGAAAAATTTCTGTCTTGCACGTACCAGGCGGACATGGAGTACGAGTTGACTCGCATATTTACGCAGGCTATGTTATTCCTTCTAACTATGATTCAATGATTGCCAAACTAATTACTGTTGCGCAATCACGTGAAGAGGCTATCAATACAATGGAACGTGCATTGAGCGAATTCGTTGTTGAAGGAGTAAAAACTACAATTCCTTTTCACCAACAACTCATGCGCAATGAAGATTTCCGTAAAGGAAACTATACTACAAAGTTTATGGAAAGCTTTGAATTGAAAAGCGAAGACTGATAAAGATTGAGAATTGAAGACTGTTAATGATTGAGAATTGAAGATTGAAAATTGACAATGAAATTAATGCTTCAATTTTTTTAACTTTCTTCATTCTTTGGAATTGGTCGAACACAAAAAACAATTTATTAGAATGAAGAACGACTCCAGATAAATTGAAAGCCGTTAAAGATTGAGTATTGAAGATTGACAATGAAATATTATTGTTGAGCAATATATTGTTATCAATCAAATAAATTTTTATTTTTGATTCTATTAAATCAGTGCTACCAATAACTTCCTATCACTTCATGAAAAATAAATTTCTATTTATCGCTAGTCTGCTTTTCGGATTAATGTTTATTAATTCTGGTCTTAATAAATTTTTCAACTACATTCCAATTCCTGCCGACTTACCAGAAAAACTCTTGAATGCAATGAAAGCACTTATGGAAATAAGCTGGCTACTGCCTTTGATTGCAGTATGTGAAATTACTGGTGGTACACTTTTCATTTTTCCAAAAACACGAGCGCTAGGTGCTATAATAATTCTCCCAATTAATATTGGTATTTTTCTAACTCATCTTTTAATCGCTCCATCTGGATTGCCGATTGCAATCATATTAATGCTAATCAATATATGGGTAATTTTTGAAAATAAAGAAAAATATTTGCCCATGATTGGTTAGAAAATAAGAGTTGTAATACCAGTTAAATGAATTGCAAACTAAAATGGAATTTCCGTCACTAGCAACAATATTTTACCACAACTTAATCATCCACTTTAGCTAAGCAAGCGGATTGGTTTTTATTCTGATAAATTTAAAAATCAAAATCGGTGGTGAATTAATTTTCTCCTTTTTCGAATTCGGTTGCAACAGCCGACTCATTAAACATTGCTTCCAAAACTGTTTTACAAAAAATTGGATTGAAGTATATTGAAATCTTTCATCATAAAAATATGGAACTGGAATGGTTTAATTTTTTAACTGATAGTAGATGACTTTTTTTGTTTAAATTGATTTGCTTTCATTTTTTTCGATTTATCTAAATTGATTATTAAGAATAGATCTTTATAGCTAAATTCAATAATAATTTTCCTATTCAATGAAAATTGCTTATACTTGATTATTCATTGATACTCTACTACCATGAAAAATATCCTGTTTTTCTTTTTCGTCTTTCTGCTGATTGGCCACTCTTTCATTATGGTCGGTCAAACAAACAAAATTTTAAATGAAATTGATTCGGCCAAAACGTATAAAGTAACATTGAAGGATGGCAGTATATTTATCGGAAACATTTTCAAAAAAGATTCTTCTACCATCGAAATGAAAACAAATTTTATTTCGAAATTAGAAATTCAAAAAGAAAAAGTAGGACAGATTGAAATTATAGACAAGTCTTCAATACATAACAATTCCTATTGGTTTCCTAACCCACATCCTACCCGATATCTTTTTAGTCCTTCGGCGTTTTCACTTAAAGCAGGTGAAGGTTACTATCAAAACACTTATCTCTTTTTAAATTCATTCAATGTTGGCGTAACGGACAACGTTACTATCGGAGGCGGTTTTGAATTTCTCTCAACCTTTTCTGGCGATGGAATTAGCCCTGTATTTTTTCTCACACCGAAAGTAGCTTTTAAAGTCGCCAATAAATTTCATGCAGGAGTTGGTGCATTATACGTGAATGCCGGCAACATAGATAATTCATCCAGTAACAGAAATGGTCTCGGTATTACCTACGCAATAGGAACATACGGCACCACAGATCATAATATCACAGGTGGTTTGGGATGGGGATTTGTGAAAGGAGAATTTTCCAATCGACCAATTATAACAATTTCCGGTATGTCAAGGATTTCAAAAAAGACTGCCTTCGTTTCTGAAAACTGGTTTGTTCCAGATTCAGAAAATGGAATATTAAAATATTACGATGTATTCTCGTATGGACTTCGATTCTTTGGGGAAAGTATTGCTGTAGATTTAGCATTAATTAATAACAGAAATATTGTAGAAGTTTTTGCAATTGGATTTCCGTTTATAGATTTTGTTGTGAAATTTTAAAAAGAGAAATGATCATTCCTATAATAAAAACTATTCCGCTAAAATGTTTTATCGGCAAATCAATGAAAATGAATTTTGTTGAAAATCGAACTGTTGAATTATGGCAGTCATTTATGCCACGTAGAAAGGAAATCCAAAATGCAATTGGACAAGAACTCTATTCCATGCAAATTTATCCGCTCGACTTTTTCCAACACTTTGATCCATCTAAAGAATTTGAAAAGTTTGCGATGGTAGAAGTTGATGAAATGACGAAAGTGCCTAATGAAATGATTCGAATTGTTTTACCAGGAGGTTTATATGCTGTGTTTAACTATATAGGATTACCGGGAAAAGCAGAAAACACTTTCAGAGTTATTTTTTCAGAATGGATTCCAAAATCAATTTACAAATTAGATGACAGAATTCATTTTGAAATTCTCGGTGACAAATTTAACAGAGATGACCCAAATTCAGAAGAGGAAATTTGGATTCCTATTGTTTTAAAATAACAACTAGTTGCCATAACATCCTTAAATTTTGAAATCATAAAATAAATTTCAAGATCTATTCTATTACATTCTGCAATTAGTTACTACGAGAAGGTATTCATTTTTGTACCCAACTCGCTTAAATTAATTTTGCTGTTAGTCTATCGTGGACTTAATTTGGCTTGATGTTACAGTGAAACCTCTAGTCTTTTCTAAACATCCAGCACTTATAATTAATAAATTCTTTTATCAAAAAAAGACTCTTGTGTAATTAACGAAAGTGACTGGAGAATGAGTTCACTATATTTACTATTAAAAAACACATTGGGCTTGATTCAATTGGAAATTTAACTAAATTTTAAAATAATCCTTTATTCTACCTCTATTCTACCTCATTGTTTTTTGATGCAATCTTAATTTTTGCTACTTTTATAAATAATTAAGTATAATTTTGTTTTTAATTTTAGTTAACACTCACACTCAAATAATTTAAATCATGAAAAAAAATCTACTTACTACAATTATTTCTTTCCTCTTATTTACTTCAATCGCTTTTTGTGCGACATTGACAGTTACAAATTCAGGCTTTTCGTTTTCGCCAAGTACATTAACAATCAACTCTGGCGATAGTGTTAATTTCATTTTAGGTGCTTCTCATAACGCCGATGAAGTTAGTCAGTCCACATGGACTGCTAATGGAACTACAAACCTAGCTGGTGGTTTTCTAACTCCATTTGGTGGAGGCCTTGTTCTTCCTGCAAATTTGCAAGTTGGAACTCATTGGTACGTTTGTCAGAATCATGCTGGCTCTGGAATGAAAGCGATCATCACCGTAAATCCTTCATCTGGAATCACAGGAGATAATAATCAAAAATTGTTACCGTCCGTTTATCCTAATCCAAGTACTGGGCAGTTTATTTTAAATAATTCTACTGCTTCTAACAATTGTCAAATTGAAATTTACGATGTGCTCGGAAAACATATTTTAAACCAAAACATCGTTAGTGAAAAACAATTAATCGATTTAAGTAATCAAGCAAATGGAGTTTATTTTATCAAAATAAAATTTGATGCAAGTACAATTACCAAGCGAATCATTATTCAAAACGATAAATAAATTCACCTAATCACTATGGTTCCAATTATTGCCATGCGATGACTTCGCTTTTTAAAAAAATGAATTTCAAAAACCAAAAAGAAATTCTAATTCTAAATAGTCCAACAGAATTTGAATCGGAACTGAAATCCATGAAAGCATTTTCAAAAGTGAAAACTAAAAGTGAAGACTGCGTAGCGATAGAATTTGTTTTATGCTTTGTACAAAATAAAAAAGAAGTCGAACACCTCTATAAAGAAATCAATAAAAAAATAATTGACGATGGAGTATTATGGTTTTGTTATCCAAAGAAGACTTCTAAATTATATAGAGCTGAAATAGGCAGAGATTCAGGATGGGACGTCCTTTATTCTAATGGCTTTGACACTGTAAGAGCTGTTGCAATAGATGATAATTGGAGTGGATTACGATTTAGACAAACTAAATATAAGAAGAGCCAATAAAATACTGTACGGCATTTTATTGGCTCTTATTATATATTGCTTTCCGAAATAATTTTATTTACTTCTTGTCACAGTACCATTTCTAATTCATCGTCAATAGCACGGTCAATACTTTTGATACTGGCCATACAGTGCCTGCATATAACATTGAGCCTTTAATTGTAGTGAATCCGTTTCTGAAACTGAAATTGGACGCGAATGATTAACAACTTTATTTAGATTGTACGAATAGACCATCCATTTTTTATTTTCTATAAATCCAATCGTCTCTTCAAATTCATAAGTTGCAAAAGATCTAGTGAGTGGATTCAATAAATTTTTACTCCAAGTATAAGTTGAAGTATTAAGAGCTAACTGATATAATAAAGTTGAAGGAATATCGTGATGTCCTCCAGCAGTATGAATTTTCATTCCCCTAAATTCGGGTTTTAGTACATCACCAAAAAACAACAATGGAATTCTTCTGCTATCGGGTTCAAGGATCAAACGTTTCATTGGCAAATGATGACCATGATCTGCTACTAGGATAAATAATGTATTTTTATACCACGATTGTAATTTTGCTTTGGAAAAATAATCTCCTAAGCAAGCGTCAGTATAAGCTGCGCTATTCCTGAACTTATCTGGTTCACTGCTGCCGTCAATTCTCTTTGGGCCCGGAACATCAAACGGTTCATGGTTACTCAACGTCATAATGGTCGAAAAAAATGGTTCGTTAGTATGACTCATTTCCTGTAAATGAAAATCAAATAAATATTGATCAGCGACTCCCCAACGACTTTTCGCCAGATTAGCATCGAAATTATTTTTGCTTATGATTTTATCAAATTTTTGAGTCACGCAATACGCATCTAGATTAGAAAAATTACTTTCTCCTCCATAGTAAAAAGATGTTTTATAATTTTGAAGGCTTAATGTTTTTACTAATGATGGCAATCGCATCGATTTTTCGCTGCTTCTCATAATTGAATGATAGGGAGTCGCTGGCCAACCATTCAATATAGAAACAATTCCTTGATCGGTTCTAGTTCCCGTGGCAAAAATTGAATCAAAAAATATTCCTTCAGAAATAAATTTTTCCAGATTCGGATCAGTTCTTTTGTCGCCACCCAAAGATTTGACAACATCGGCTGTATAACTCTCTAAAATGATAATGACAATATTTGGTTTTTCTATCGTTAGTACTTGTGGAAATTTTTCGATCGAAACATTTTTTAATTGCTTCATTATTTCTCCTGACTTGTTATTTTCTATTTGTTGAAATGGATTAGAGTTTGAAAGTCCTGCAGTGTATATATCATAAGCCAAATGCCACAATGGATTGATAGCTGACTGATTTAAAAAATTATTTTTAGAATAGTAAACTAAACTTTCATTCATTGGTAGCATTTGAGTTCCGCCGCGGACGCTCACAATTGTAAGTGCGGCAGCAATTACCCACGAAATACTCCATCGCACAGGTTGCTCTTTTGATTTTTCAAATGAAATATAAAACCATTTTTTAAAAATATAAATACTGAAAGTTGTAACTGCAATTAATCCGACGATCAGAAAAATAGATTGTGTGCCAGTGAGAGAAGTAAATATTTCTGCAGGATCAGATAGATAACTGAGAGCTCTGAAATTGATCATAGAATTCCAGAAATGATAGAGAGCTACATTTCCAGCGACCGTTAAAATAGCGATGATGATAGTGAAACATTGAATGCCCAAATCAATTTGACGAAAGATTTTTTTAGGGTAAAAGAAAAATAAAAGATGAAGCAGTAATGATGGGATTAAAAAATAACCAGCGATAGAAAGATCCATTCTTAATCCGTAGAAGAAAGAAGGCCATGCATCTGAATTTGAAATAGAATCGTCTTGTGGAAAGTTTACTAATAAAAAAAGGGCTCTCCAGATTGAAAAGAAAATTATGTAGAAGAGAGCGATTTTAAAATAGTGCGAAAGCGATTTTTTCAATTGGAATTTTATTAGTCAGAACAGAGAGTGCAAAATAGCTACCATTTGTAGAATCTGCAAGAGGTATGACGAAGAGTTATCCAACGGAGATACGCACCTAATTTCGACCAAACGTTTTGATCGGATTAAAAGTTTCTTGGATGAGTTATGGAATTTTCAACCGTTTTAAATTCGTGCGAATATTCTTAATAATTGTCCATTAAGTTTTTGAAATGAAAAAGTTAATTAGGAAATACAATTAAAAAATCTTCAGCTGAAAATGAAGTTAGACGAAAATAAAATCAGGAAATTTATTGGAGTATCAAGGCTATTGTTGATTAAAGCGAAGGCTGATTTACGCGCCAATGTTTCACCTAAAACCACAAATGGGGCGGGGATCTTGTTTGCAGAAATACAAATAAAATTCCTGAGAAAAGAGAACAACAATAAAATGTAATTTATTTTATGTATTTAAAAATTCAGAAAATTATAAAATGAATTTAATTCAAAAATATAGTAAAGTAATAACAAACTTGTGTATAGCACATAAAGTTAAATCTTTGTATGCTTTTGGTTAGGTACTTTCAGAAAAATTCAATCCAGAAAGTGATGTAGATTTAATCTGCTTTTACTGTACAGATTATACCGCTAATTTCAAAAATGACAGCAAGAAATAAAAGTTAGTTAAATTCGTTACAACAGGAAATAAAATGAAACTATCTATGCTGACTATAAAAAGAATACCACTTTTGATTGCACTTATTTGCTGCATAGAAGTATCTATTTACCTATGGGCAGTTTGGACTACCACATTCAACATGAGTAATTTTTTTGCAATTCAACCAGAATTTGTTTTTGACAAATGTGCTCGTATTGCAGGCAGAGTATCATCCGTCCTTATTCTCATTTCCTTGTTAATGGTCGGGTATTATGGTTTAAAAAAAATCTATGCTGACGATAAGAAAAAGGACTCCTTTCTGATTTTAATAACCTTGTTTACTTTAAATCACCTAATCCATTTATTATTTGTCATTCTTCGTTTCAAAAGCCATGGCGAGTCAATTATTATAGGTGGTCCTATAAATGTTGGTGGGACAATACATGGTGTTATTACTTTTACATTTATCGTCATTGTTCCATTCATTCTTTGGATTATCGCTAACTAAAGCGAAATGAACTACGTTAACACTCTTGTGAATAATTACAACTATCTAATGATTAGTGCAAACATTACATCAGCTTGCAAAAAGTTTCAGAAAGTTTGATCTTTGATTCAAAAGTGCGGCTTGCTCGGCAGCTAAACTCTACACTAAACTTTCTTCGAAATAATTAATAAACCATCCATCAATTGACAATATTAAATTACATTTAGCAACTGATTTTGTCAAACCTAAAAGAGTATGAAGAAAAACATAGAAAAACCATCTCCTGAAGCGAAAGCGCTTTCACTTTTTTTAATGGCCTATAAAACGAAAGATCCTATTTACAAAGAAAAATCTAAACGCATTAACAGGCTTTGGGATCTTGTTATGGATAATGAATTAAGCAAGAGTGAATATAATGATGAGGTACAATCAATGTTAAAATCGTATGGCGGTTATTTTGCAGTTGTAGAAAAAACAGTAAGGTATTATATTGAAAAAACTGGCGAATGGAAATTAGAAGGTGATGATAAATATTGTAGCGACGCCAAGAAAATTGCTGATAAAATTTTGAAGAAGCAAACTCTCTGATATAATTTGATTCAGCTTTGAATCAAATTTTTTCATGTAATTCTTTTTAATTAGGAACCAAATGAATTTACATTGATTTGAAGAGTTTGAAAATTAAAATGCAACTAAAACCTGAATTGAATTAAGAGTATAATCGCAACACAAGGTCGAATAAAATGGAGGCTCCGTTTTTCCTTTACTGTACTTTCGGTTTTAAAAAATTAAATTTATTTTAATTTCAACCAAACAGCGCAAGAAGTTAGTAACCAAAAACAATTCTATAACCTTTTAGCTTGTTGCTAACTAAATAATACAATTTAAAAA
>JANLRG010000703.1:0-3940 GCA_031361545.1 Bacteroidota bacterium | reverse complement strand
ATTTTAAATTTTATTGATCTTTTTATTTTTAATTTTAAAATATTTATTCTCTTTGATGGTTTCTAAATAATATTTCCGCTCCAGGTTCCACCTGAAGCCATTACGGCACGTTCACGTCCCCATGCTCTAATCGACTCTATTTGTTCAGGACTTGTTTTACTCAATGGTACAACATTATTAAAACAACGTACATATAAATCATCTGAAACAAAATCATTTCCATGTATAACTGCCTTTACTGCAACATCTCTGACTGCTGATTCAATGTCTGCACCGGAAAATCCATCCGATGATTTTATAATTTGATCCAAACAAGTCTGAGAAGGAACGCTTAAGAGATTTCGATTGATGTATAAATTAATAATGTCTTTTCGTTCATCTTCTTTGGGTAAATCAACAAAGAAAAGTTCATCAAACCTACCTCTCCTTAATAATTCTGGTGGAAGTTTAGAAACATCATTAGCTGTTGCCACAACAAAGACCCGATATTTGCTTTCCTGCAACCAAAATAAAAATTGCCCAACCATTCTTGTTGAAGTTCCGCCATCCCCTGAACCTGATGCACCGGCCAGTCCTTTTTCTACTTCATCAATCCATAAAATGCAAGGAGATGCATTGTCCGCTGAAGTTAAAGCATCTTTCAATCTTCCTTCAGACTGTCCTAAATATTGGCCTTGAATAGCGGCTAGGTCTAATCGATATAATGGTAAGTTCCATGAAGCAGCAATAAATTTAGCAGACAAGGATTTTCCACAACCTGGAACTCCAACCAATAATACTCCCCTTGGAGGTCTCAATTTTCTTTCTCTTAAATCAGCAGTAATAAGCAACTTCTGTTCATCCAGCCATTTTCTCATTCCATCAAGTCCTGCAACTGTTAATGTACTAGCATCAATTTTAACTTTCTCTAATCCGGAAATATCACTAAACAGTTTATCCTTATGCATGCTTAATTCTTGCAAATCCTCAGCGGTCAATGTACCTTTTGCCATTATTGTAGCCATTACATTCTCCGCTTCCACCTTAGTCATATTAGCAAGTATTGAAGCTGCCGTCCTGTAATCAGGTTCACTCCACTCGATTGGAATAGAACCAATATATTGCATAACAAATTCTTTTACTATCTCAAACATTTCATCTTCATCGGGAGCATCAAGTTTTATTGCCATTCCTAATCTCTGAAGTTGTGACCAAACTGGATTATTCGTTATAATACATATTGATCCCCCTCTATCAATCGCCTGTATAACACTGTCATAAAATTGTCGTGCTACAATATTATCATCTCCTAAATCGCTCACTTCAGTAAAAACAAATGTGAGATTTTGGCGCTGCAATATTTGCTGAACTGCAAAATCAAGTCCCCCGACTACTGATCTATCTTCATTTAAGGATCTCTTCACTTTGATATCCTGAGTGCCATGAGATAAACTGTGCACGTATATAGGAACTCCAACCTCGTCGACCAGAACGCTTAGAGTTTCTAAAACTCTGGCTCTTTCAATGCTGTTTATAACAATGAAAGGTATGCGCGCCTTAAACATTCGCAAGAGGTTTGTATGAAACTCAGTCTTATTTGCCATATATTAAAATATTATTCTTCTTTTATTTGGAAAATTATTATCTATATCATTTGGATTATTTGAATTCGGAGTTGTTACTTTATTAATATCCATATTATCAAAAACTAATAAAAATGAATTCATTTGATTCGATCTGTCTTTAAAAGCATTTTCTTTCAATGATTTTTTTACTTCTTCAACAAATGATTGTAAATCGTCTTTCAAAGTTTTTTTTAGATCATCAGAAAATGGTTTTAAATCTACAAAAGCTAAAATAGATTTCAATCCATTTTTTGCTTGTGAGATAATAATAGCAAAATCCGACGGAGATCGGATAATCTGATTTTGTGAGGCATTCTTAAACTTATCGAGCCACATTTGCTTACGCTTCTTATAAGTTTCCTCAATTAGAATTGAAAACCTTCCATATGTACCGGCATCCATTGTAAGAGTTCCCTCATTCATCAAATGAATTACGGTATCATCTCCTTGCGCATACTTGTCAAACATTTGTTTCCATTCAAAATACGTTACCGGCGGTTTCATAATTTTCTTTTTAATCTTGGATTAATAATTGCATCAGGCGGAACAACATCCCAATTTGGAAAAACTGCAAAATCATCACTCGGAACAGTTAAATCTACATTCTCAGCCTTTACAATCTCTACTTTTGATTCTAATGAAGGTTTATTTTCTTCATTATTTTTATTTTCGTTAGGAAAATCATCAGAATTATTAAAAAGTATTTTTGCCATATTATTTTAAGATAAAATTGATCTTGCCGCACCTTTAGATAAACTCATGAATTGATCAGAATTAATGTTATTTAAAAAACTCAAAACTTTTTCAGATTCGTTATCCTCCTGTTTAAGCTCCGATTGACATTCAACAACTTCAGCAATCAAACCACGAAGTACTGCCTGAGCTTTTTTCTTTTTTTCTTCAACTTGTCCTTCAATGCTGTTTTTGTAATTTTCATGTTTCCTCCAAACCCTATATATCCAAAATAATCCGATCGCAGTTAGTATTAGCCAGAAAAAAATTCCACTATAATTAGATCCACCTTTAAAAAAACTATCAAAGATTTGGTATATACCTAGGATAGTTATTAAAGCTGGAATTACAATATCTTTTATTGGAAATTTAGCACGAGCAATTAAATCATCCTTAAGTTTTTCGTAAAAAGTACTTTGCTTATATAGTAAATCCTGCTCTTCACTTCCGTCAACTGTCGCATCTTTCCAACCATCAATATCAATTTCTATTTGTTGTGGTATACCAATACGGTATTCAGCAACAAAGGTGTTATATGCTTCAAGCATCCATGGTTGACTAATAGAAACAGCTAATGCCTGTGTAGCAGCAGAGGCTCCGGATTTCTCAGGATTAAAAGCCGCATTTGTAAGCATCTGCAAAAAATCGACTTTTTGTTCAAATATTTTTTCTTCCGCTGCCATGATGGCTAGTGCTGCATCTTTATCTCCCTTTTTTTCGATAGTTAATTCACACTCGCGTTCTTTACGTTTTAATGGCAACTCTTCGTCATCAAAATTTGTCACTAAATTATTTAGCAGTTCATCTAATTGTTTAATTAAAGAAGACGAAATATTGGCACTAGATGAAATAATTTTATTGAAATGTGAATAAATAGATTTATTTGCTTTAGCAAGTTGTAAACTTTCCTCAAGTAATTGCCAATTGGTCGCAAACTGAATGAGAATAGGATATTGCTCCTGATCTTCACTATCCTGTTTTGCTTTATAAAATGTTATCCAATTATCCTTTTGTTGATCAATAAAATCATCTGTTTGCGAAAGTTCTGTTACCCATTCTTTAACATGTCTCACCATTATTTCTTTAGATGCAGGAGGAAAAACTCCCGTTGAAACCGACTCAAGAATAATAATAAATTCTCTGTCCAGATCGCGCGGATTTTGATGTCGGAAGTATCTTTCAATCCATTTAATTGTGGCTTCGCTACGATTGATTCTTCTTGTAAGTAATGTAAAAAATAGCGATGTTTTGTAATCATCTCGTCTAATAGATTCTCGTACTGCTCTTTCTGAAGTTTGCTTATCATTTCTAAGCCAGGATGCCAAACAAACGAGCGTTGGAGCAAGCCAGTAACCCGGAGCTTTAATCATTGCTTCTTCAGTAGCAAATTGCAAAATATCGTTGGTCACCAACCGATTATCCACCCCTTGCATAATTCCTGTTGCCATTCTTCTGATTTCGGCATAATAACCAAACTTGTGTTCAAGTTCCTGACGAATTTTTACAATTTGCGTTTCCGCAAGTTGTAATTCCGTTTTACGCCTGTATTCTCCAACATAATCTTCGAATGATTTTGAAAGCTTATCTAATTCAACGGCCAACAA
>JANLRG010000667.1:0-2012 GCA_031361545.1 Bacteroidota bacterium | reverse complement strand
GCCTTGCTTTTAGATATTTCTTTCGGCATGAAAGAAGAATCGAATGCTTTGATTGCCGCGATTGATGCCGTCCTCAAAGCTGGTTTCAGAACGGGCGATATTGCAGATGCGAATACACCTAAGGATATGATATTGGGTACTGTGGCAATGGGTGAGGAGATATTGAAGAGAATTTGATTTAGTGAAAAAATAATAGTGAAAAGTGCCTATAAAAAATGCCTTTCAGCGGTTGTTGAAGAGCATTTTTTATGGTTTTTACTGAGGGGTACGTTTTGCCATATTTGTAGATGCGCTTTAAAGTAGGTCTAAATAGTCGGTTTCAGTTTTTTACTGTATGGATTTCTTTAGAGTAAAATCTTATCAGCGATGCTTTTTTAATACTTTTTTTTGAAGTGTAGGTGCTTGAAGAATCTTGTACAGCGAGTTTAGTGTTTTGTTGCTTTTAAAATATTACTTACCTTAATCATCACTTCTTGCACTTGTTTTATCCTTTCTTGTTGATATTCATAGGAGGGGTACAGTTGATAGTCTTCAAATTTTAGCTTTGTGTATTTCAAAGATTGGAGAATAAATTCTAAGTCTTTTTTTGTGAATTTGGTATCCATAATTTTGTTTTAATCAATTAACCTGATAATGCTGTCTCCAAAAAGTTTTATATTTTTTTTGAAAGAATATAAATTATCAATGACCCATTTATGAGTTCTATTGCCTTTAATAAGTTCAAAAATATAATTATTAGTCAATATTTTAATTAAACTTACTAATTGTCCCATGTTATATTTTTCATTAATGGCAATTAATAATGAATTTAGAACTATTTCAGTAATCAAGCGCCTATGTAAATAAAAGTCCTTTTTGGATAAAAATGTTTTTTCATAACTATCTTCCCAATCAGTAGGAATGTTACCAAAGCCAATAAATGAATTGGCTCCATTTTCATATGCCCATTTTCCTAAATATTCGTTTGAATAACAAGAAAGACAAAATACATTTTTTCCTTTAAATACCTCTATATTCCCTTTATTAATAAAATTATCGCTTTTATATTGGGAACTAAAATCAGTAGTGATAATATCAGTATTTCTTGAAATAGCTCCAAATAACTTATTACTTTGACCATGTCCAAGGAAAATAACAAATTCTTCTGATCCTGATTGAACTCTTTTCAAACAATCATCATGAGATTTGTCGTTTGGTTTGACTTTAAAACAGTGAAAGATTGAATGAAAATTTTTATTTAAGAAATATGGTATGTTGTTTAAAGACCGAGTTGTCACATCATCGGGATATATACAAATAATCTTACTCATAGTTTTTCTTTTTTGGGTAAATTATTTAATTCTACCATTAATGAAATTGCATTTTCTATAATTTCATAGCAATATCCAATTCCTTCTTCTGTTTCATCTCCAATATGTTCAGCAATTTCTGCAAACGTCAAATTATTAAATGCAGGATAAACTGATTTGAATTTATTTGTGTCAAAGCTATGAAGCCAAGTGAGTATTTCCTGTTTCATATCAAGTTTACCTAACGGTGTTTTAAAATATCCTTTTAAAACATCAATGAGTTCTGATCTTGATGGAAATTCTGTAATGTGGGCTCTGACTAATCTTCTAATTAAATCTTTTTTATCTTCCTTAGAGTGTGTAATTTCTGTTATTATAGCATCCAATTTTGTTGAAAATAAGATACTTAGCCCCTTAAAGTGAAAATCATGTCTAATCTTATGAGAAACATCAATCCCATCAATTACACCCAATGTATAGTCACATGCAACTAAATATACATGATTTTCTCTCAAGTATTTTTTTATATTGCGATAAAAATGAAGAGAATCAAATATTTCATCACTATTTTCATAGACTTTACTTTTGGGATTGATAATTTCATAACTTAAATCAATTCCAAAATCTTTTAATTCTCTTTTCAATTTATCAATAATATCTCCATCGGGTTCATCATCAATTACAAGCAACTTAAGTACTTTCATATTATTTTTTAGTTAAAAG
>JANLRG010000604.1:0-2707 GCA_031361545.1 Bacteroidota bacterium | reverse complement strand
CTTCGGCGTTACACAGCGATATTATTTTTTCATAAAGCAAGGGTTGTACAAACACTCTGAATTTTGAAGAAGGTTGGGGACAATGTGCTGCTGAAATGGTTGCCGCACAACAAGCCAATCAAAATGCAGAATTAACGGTTTATGGGGTTGTTACGAATGGTAAGTTATGGGAATTCGCTAAAATCAAATCGAATTTATTTACTAAAAATGAAGATTACATAGATATTGCAGATTTAGATAAACTCTATTCAGCCCTATATTTTATTTTAGAGGATTGTAAAAAACAACTGCAAGCTAATCTATTAGCCCCCTCATTTATCCCTTCAGGAGTATAAAAACGCAAAAAAAAGTTGTGCAATACAATTACTCAGATAGCATAAAACAATCTTTCTGACGAAGCACGCAGCTTAGGAACGTGAAATAAATAAAAGCGCAATTTGCTTTTTTAACACATAGGCACATAGGACACATAGATTTTATACATAAAACGCTTTAAAGTAATCTTTTTTAAAGAAAAAACTATGTGCCCTATGTGCCTATGTGTTAAGAAAAAAATGCGCTTTTATTTAATTTGTGTTCCTTAAACGAAAGGAAGTAAATTTAAAAAAAGTAGTTTGATAACCAATACTTAAAACATAAAGTATAAAAAAATATAAAAAACCAACACGACAAAATAAATAAAATTGCTGTGGGCTTCGCCTCACAGGGCGGCATAGCCGCCTTTTTAATTTTTATTTATACTTTTACCCAAAATTTTTAGTGAATAACTTTATAGAATAATATGGACGGAAAGAGCCTTGATATAACCGCAGATATTTTAGCCCAATTGAAGGCTATTCTGCCTGATGTCTTTTCAGAAGACAAAATTGACTTTCAAAGACTGAAACAGGCTTTGGGAGAAGATGTCCTTGTACACGGAGAACATTACGAACTCAATTGGGCAGGGAAAACCGAAGCCCGAAAAGAGATACAAAAGCAAACTACCGCTACTCTTGTGCCTAATCGGGCAGAAAGTGTTGATTTTGATAAGGCGCGTCACATTTTTATTGAAGGTGAAAACCTTGAAGTGTTACGGACTTTGCAAAAATCCTATTTTGGTAAGGTGAAGATGATTTATATTGACCCACCCTACAATACAGGAAACGATAGTTTTGTTTATCCCGATGATTACACCGAGAGACAAGACGAATACAAAAAACGCACGGGTTTGACCAATGGCGAGGGCTACCTTAATAAGCAAGACCTTTGGAAGAAAAATGTCAAAGAAAGTGGGCAATTTCATTCTGTTTGGATGAGTATGATGTACCCACGTTTATATCTTTCACGGAATCTTTTGAGAGAGGACGGAGTGATTTTTATTTCTATTGATGATAATGAGCAAGCAAATCTTAAAATGCTTTGTGATGAAGTATTTGGAGAGGAAAATTTTGTAGGACAAATCGTTTGGCAAAAGAAAACTGGTGCGGGTGCAAAAACCAACGGTTTTATTACCTTGCATGAATATGTATTATGTTATTCAAAAAATTCAGAATTAGTTGGAGAAATCGGGACAAACTTATCTGAAAAGATGAAAAAAATGTATAATGGGAAAGATGAATATTTTGAAGAACTTGGAGGTTTTGCAACATGGCCACTTGATACAACAAGTATGGACACAAGAGAAAATCTTATATTTCCAATCATTCATAATGATATAGAAATATGGCCACGTAAGCAATGGCTTTGGTCAAAAGAAAGAGTTGAGAAAGCTCAAAAAGAAAACAAATTAGTATTCAATTTTAACGCAAAAGAGAATAAATATTCAGTTAGATTTAAAGGTTATTTGTATGATACTAACGGAAACGAGAAAAGAGGAAAGCCTGTATCATTATTCATAGGTCCTTATACGCAAGAAGGTACAAAAGACTTTCAAGAGCTTTTTGCTCGTGAAGTTTTTTCATTCCCAAAGCCAGTTGCTTTGATTAAGCAATTATTTAAAATCTCTTTTGACAAAGAACCCGAAGACAATATTATTCTAGACTACTTTGCTGGAAGCGGTACTACTGCCCAAGCTATTTTAGAGTTAAACGAGGAAGATGGTGGCAACCGTCGCTTTATTTGCGTTCAAATGCCTGAGAAGACAGAAGAAGACAGCGAAGCCTACAAAGCGGGCTATAAAACGATAGCCGAAATCACACAATCAAGGGTTAAAAAAGTAATTGAAAAATTGGAAACTGCGAGGATAGCAAAAACAGAGAAACAAAATGGTGAATTATTTAACGGTGAGAATGATACCCCTCAGTATCCGTTAGGTTTTCAGTCCTATAAATTGGCAACGAGCAATTTTAAGCATTGGAATAAATATGTTACAGGTGAACAAGCACTTTTAGAACAGTTAGATATTTTTCAACAATCCGAAATTGAAAGCAGTTTACCCGAAAATATGCTGTATGAATTGCTTATTAAAGGTGGCTTTGATTTAATAACTACCATAGAGAAATTGCAAATTGATGAAATAACCAACATTTATAATGTAGATAAAGGCAGACTTTGGGTATTTTTTGATAAATACACCCCCTCAGTAAAAGCCGCTATTTTAGCAGCAAAACCCGAAAGATTGATTGTTTTAGACAGTTGTTTTGACGGCGACGATATGGCTATCACAAATTTACAATTGGATTTGAGAGAAAACGGTATTGATTTGACTATTATATAAATTACAGCCACT
>JANLRG010000536.1:0-8634 GCA_031361545.1 Bacteroidota bacterium | reverse complement strand
TTTTTAATTGAGAATTGAAAATGAGACAATATTTAATAAAGAATTGAGGATGGAAGATGGAGTATTTTTAATTAACTTTAGAAGTCGCCAATAACGCCTTGTTCTATATTTATTTGTAAAAAAAATCTCCAAAAAAACTTTGGTCATTAAACTTTCCTCGACAAAATGAATCCAATCAAAAAATCGAAGACTATGAAAATCATCATGACAATCTTTTTATGCAGTCTATGCCTATTTTTCAAAGTCAAAGCTCAAAATTCAGGTGATAGTCTATTCAGTCCAAATCATGTATATGAAATAAATTTGAATTTTACTCAACCAAATTATTGGGATTCATTAGTAAATAACTATGCGATGGATCAATATATGTCAGCTTCATTTTATATTGATGGAATTTCGCTTTCATCTGTTGGAGTTAAATTTAAAGGAAATTCATCTTACAACAATCCAAGTATTAAAAAGTCATTCAAGATTGACTTCAATCAATATGTATTGGGACAGGAAATCGATGGCTTGAAAAAAATAAATCTCAATAATGTTTTTAAAGATCCTTCTTTTTTAAGAGAGCGATTGGTCTCCGATTTTTATCAAGAGCATGGTTTATTAGCACCCCGATGTGTTTTTGCAAAAGTGTTTTTGAATGGAACCTATTGGGGGCTTTATAATTTAGTAGAAGAAGTTGACACCAAACAATTTTTAAATACTCATTTTGGTTATCATGATGGGAATATGTTTAAAGGTGATCCAACTGGTGATTTGAGATTTATCAATTCAACTATTTCATCGTATTATCCAAAATACGAATTGCATACGAACGAAACAATTAATGATTGGTCAGATCTATATGAGTTCATCGACAAAATAAATAATAGTGGAGTTAATTTCCATGATTCATTGGAATCAATTTTAAATACTCAATCTTTTATTGCTCATTGGGCTGCATTGAATATGTTTGAAAATCTTGATTCATATATTGGAAGTGGGCACAATTATTTTATTTATGACGACTCAAACACTGGCAAATTTGAATGGGTAGCATGGGATGTGAATGAAGCGTTTGGTAATTTTAGAATGGGAATGACTGATTCACAATTAAGAAGTTTAAGTTTATTCTATGTCCCTTCTCCTGGTGTGAGCAGGCCGCTAATCTTCAATATGGGAAGCAATAATTCTTATCATCAATTGTTAGCCGATCAAGTATGTGAATGGTTGCAGTATGATTTTAGCAATTTAGCTTTCGATCACAAAATTGATTCACTCGCCGATGTCATTCGTCCTTTTGTTTATGCAGACAACAATAAATTTTATTCAAATCAATTGTTTGAGACGAATCTTTCTTCTGATGTAATGCTCGTTGGCCCTAATGGTGGTTCAAGTTTTGGATTAAAATCTTTCATTGATGAGAGAAGAACATTTTTATTGACAGAACTTTCTGCATTGGGTTGTTTTCCTTCAACTATTAATAATGTGACTAATAATTCATCAGTCATTTATCCAAACCCAAGCACTGGATTTCTAACAATTAAAATTTCTTCTAATATAACACCGCATCAAATTTCAATAAAAAACTCTTTGGCTGAAACTGTTCTTCAAAAGGAAAATGTGATCAACGAAACAACACTTGATCTAACATCTTTTTCAAATGGAATTTATTTTATGTGCATCGATGAAATGAAGCCCTCTAAAATTATTTTAAATCGCTAATTTTTACATCGATTTTTTTCTTCGAAATAATTTGTAAGAAGTGTTTGAAAGGCTGTTTTTAAAGTATTTCAATAGGACTTCTTTTTTAAAAAAATGACTATTTGATGGACAATAGTTGATGAGAAGGGCTTTAATTTCACAAAATCAAAGATTTCCCATTTGCATTTCCATGGCTGAGAATGTATCTTTGAAAGTCACACCGAAGAACTTGAGTTGAAGTTGATTTTAGTTTGGCGCTACATCTTTTATTCTCTCATTGAATTCAAAAATTTCTATGAAAAAAATAGTTACTCTGATTTTTTTTGTTGTTTTATTTTTTGCAGAAAATTCTTTTGCTCAAATTGATATTACAACAGTTCGAAAGAGTGATATTGATAAAATGAAATCGGATGGTCTGATGACCGGGAAAGAAAAGTATGTCAATTATAAAGCAGATGCTCACCCGACTCGATTAGCATCAAACAATCCGAATCAAACGACAGCAGCAACTGGATGTAATTGTTGGTTACCACGCGATGCTTCATGGCAAATTGGTCAGTTCGATGGAAGTGGTGGAAGTGGAGGACCGGGAGTTGCTCCTGACTATAGAAATGACGATTGGTCAACAGTAGCTTTAACATTGCCTTTTAATTTTTGCTTTTATGGAAATAACATTACCACTGGAGTCTATCTAAATAACAACGGAAGCGTTTCAGTTGGCAGTCCTTATTCAACTTTTACTGCTGATTCTTTTCCAAGTCCTAACTACGTAATGATTGCTCCTTTTTGGGGCGATGTCGATACACGAAATACTATTAGTGGTTTGGTTTATTATCAATTGACACCTACACATCTTATTGTTCAGTGGGAAAATGTTGGATACTATAGCGTACATGGAGACAAGCTAAATTCTTTTCAGTTGATCATGACTGATGGTTTCGATTTATTGTTGCCACCAGGTTCAAATGTTTCATTCTGCTATAGGGATATGAGTTGGACAACTGGCGATGCATCGGGTGGTATCGGAGGTTTTGGTGGTACACCTGCAACAGTTGGTATCAACAAGGGCAATGGAACAGATTATATACAAATTGGAAGATATGATAAAGCGGGAACTTCATACGATGGTCCTTTTGGTTCTGCCGATGGTGTAGATATGCTCGACAATCAATCTTTTATTTTAAATGCTTGTCAGAGTGGAGCAAATGTTCCTCCAATTTTAAATTCAATTCAGGTTTGTGATACACTCACCGTTTGTCAAGGCGATACACTTCTTATTTCCGGAACTTTTCTTTCTCCTGAAGCCGGACAAATTACTTCTTGCACTGTAGGTTCGTTGATGACAGGCTTGTCATTGATACAAAATATTCCAGGTAACACGGCAGATTTTATTGTTCAAATTATTGGCCAAACATCTAACTTAGGAATGAATCAATTTGATTTAAGAGGAACAGATAATGGAACTCCAGTGCGATCAATTCTAATTCCTGTTGTTGTTAACGTAATTCCTGTTCCTGTCGGATCTTTTGTGACAGCACCATCTGGAATTGTCAACATCGCTACTCCAATCAGTTTTACAAATACATCTACTGGTACTGTTTTAGGTGCCACCTACAGTTGGGATTTTGGTGATGCAAGTTCTTCCAATATAGAAAACCCTGTTCATTCATACAGTGCTGGAGGGGTTTACAATGTTGTTCTGACAATAACAAATCCAGGTGGATGTATTTCAACCATCACACAACAAGTAACAGTTTTTACTTGTGCAGTAGCTGCAATAACTGTCACTAATGAATGTTTAGGAAATGCTTCGACAATTACATACACAGGATTAACTTTACCAACTGCTTCATATACTTGGGGCTTTAATGGTGGATCGGTTATTTCTGGAAGTGGTGTTGGGCCTTATCAAGTTAGTTGGTCAACCGATGGAGTTTATCAGGTCGATGTTTCCGTTGATATTGCAGGATGTCCAACTTCTAATGCAACTCAAAATGCAACGATAACAGCAGTACCAGTTGCTTCTATTCTAAGCACACCAACAGTGTGTGCTGGAAGTCCAAGTAATATTGTTTACAACGGACTTGCTCCTGTAGGAACAATTATTTCTTGGGATTTTGTTGGTGGTACTGGTGGTGGAGTAGGACAAGGGCCATTTGATATTGTTTGGAATACCGCCGGTAATTATATCGTTCAATCGATTGCCAACAATAATGGTTGTGCCGATACAGCATATTCAACAATTCTTGTTAATCCAATTCCGAATTCTCCTTTCATTGCGACTCCCTCTATTTGTGCTGGCGATGTTGTGAATGTTTCTTACACTGGTATTTCAAGTGGAAGTGCTAATTACACATGGGACTTTAATGGTGGAACAATTTCTTCAGGCGCTGGACAAGGTCCTTATATTTTATCGTGGAATACTCCAGGAACTTATGCTCTGACGTTGGTTGTCGATGAAAATGGATGTGTTTCGACTCAGACTATTCAGCAAGTTATTATTAACCCGATTCCGATTGCGGCCATTGCAGGAGTTTCTGCTCTTTGTGCAAGCACTCCTAATAATATTGTTTTCGCCGGTGTTGCAGGTCCAACAGCGACATACGCTTGGAACTTTGGTTCTGGTGTTGTCAGTTCTGGAAGCGGAGCTGGTCCGTATCAGGTGCAATGGAATGCTCCAGTCAATGATCAAGTGACAGTGAATGTAACTGAGAATGGTTGTACAAGTAATGCAGCATTTGATGTTAGCATTACTCCAATTCCAAATTCTCCTTTTACTGCGACGCCAGTAGTTTGCGCAGGCGATAATGTATCTATAGCTTACACAGGAACAGCATCTGCAAGTGCTTCGTATGTTTGGGATTTTTCTGGTGGAAGTGGTGGCGCAGGTCAAGGCCCTTTCAATGTTTTATGGAATACTGCTGGTAATTACAATGTCTCCTTGACAGTGAGTGAGAACGGATGTACATCAACTCAAACAATTGTTCCTGTGATAGTCAATGAATTTCCAATCGCATCAATTGCTGCTGCTTCACAATTGTGTATAGGAGATCAAAATAATATTTCGTTTAATGGTTCTGCACAGGCAGGAGCGATATACACATGGAATTTTGGAAGTGCAACTGTGAATTCAGGATCGGGTGCTGGACCCTATAATGTTCAATGGGCCAGTTCAGGATTGCAACCAATTCAGTTGACCGTATCTCAAAATGGTTGTGCCAATCAAATCACGACCAACGTAACTGTTAATCCAATTCCAACTTCTTTGTTTAGTTTGCCTCCTTCAGTTTGCGAAGGTGTTCCATTTAATTTAACATACACTGGTAGTGCAAATGCCAGCGCTACTTTTAATTGGAATTTCGGAACGGCAACTGTTATTTCAGGTTCTGGAATTGGACCATATACTGTTTCTGCAAGTTCAGGAAATCCTTCCATCAGTCTTCAGGTTAATGAAAATGGTTGCGTTTCTCCTATGACAAATCAAAATATTATTATTGCTCCTATTCCTGTTGTGAATGCAGGTCTCGATGCTGCTGTTTGTTCTGGAGTTGTTATTCAAACAGGAGTAGCGCCTGATCCAACTACTATTTATTCATGGACACCAACAACAGGGATTGATAATCCGAATGCGAGTTTTGTTAATGTGACTTTGGTGAATAATGGAGTAGGAACTCTTGCTTCTACTTATTATTTAACTGCGACAAATTCTTTTGGATGTGCAAATAGAGATACTGTTATTTTTAGCGCTTATGCTATTCCAAATGCTGAATTTCCAGATCAGGCAGCTCAATGTCTAATAGGAAATAATTTCAACTTTATTCCGGTAGGAAATATTTTCAATGGTGTCGATTATGTTTGGGATTTCGGAGCAGCATCAAGTGTCGGCACAAGTACTTTGCAAAATCCGCCTGCGGTAAGTTATAATTCAGTAGGTATTTATCCAGTAACATTAGCAACAAGTTATAACGGTTGTCCCGGACCGCAATATGCTTCAACTGTTGAGGTTTTAGAAATGCCACAACCAGCATTTATGCCAGATGTGTTGAATGGATGTGCGCCATTGGAAGTTCCTTTTAGCAATACAAGCGGACCTAACAGTCATTCATTTCATTGGAGTTATTCCGATGGACAATCAGATACTCTACCTTTCCCGACGCATCATTTTACATTGCCTGGAGTTTATTCTGTGACTCTTACAGTCACTACTGCACAAGGTTGTTCGCTCGACACATCACTGCTTAAAATCATCGAAGTCTATCCGAATCCAATCGCAGCTTTCACACCTGATCCAGATATTGCAACTATCTACGAACCGATTATTCATTTTGATAATCATACTGTCAATGGAGCTTATTATAATTGGTTATTTGGTGATACAAGTGCGATTAGTAATTTGACAAGTCCATATCATTCATACAATGCTGTAGGAACGTATGAAATAACGTTGATGGTAGAATCAGATCATGGATGTCGTGATACAGTTCGTGGATTGGTTCGCATTGAATATGGATATAGTTTCTTTGTTCCATCAGGGTTCACTCCGAATGGTGATGGAGTGAACGATTTTTTCCAGGGCTATGGAACCTTTATCAAAGAATATGAATTAGCTATTTATGACCGATGGGGACTTGAAGTATATAAGACTTCAGATTATAATAAACCATGGGATGGAAAAGTGAGAAGTGAAGTACAGAGTGATGTGTATGTTTATAAAATAAAAGTGACAGATTTGAAGAATCAAAATCATACTTACATTGGTAAAGTTACTTTGATTCGATAAAAAATAAAATGTGTTTTTAAAATCCGGTTATAATAGCCGGATTTTTTTTGAATAGTGGTTAAAATGAAATTGTAAGTGCGTTGGTAAAAGTGGCTTTTTTTGTTTTGCCTTTTAGGGATAGCTGGTTAGGTTACGTTTCAAATTAAGTTAATTTTTTTGATCATGGATTTAGTAAGTAAAAGTTGCTCCCATTCCAAAACCCATGTCGCTGTCATAATGGGTGCTTGCGGAAATATATTTTGTTACGATGTATCGAAAACCAAGCGTGTATTCTTTATCGGTATTCAGCATCCAATTCATACGCAAACGTGGGGCAACAGAAATATCTTCTCTTGAAAGTTGGAACCTCAGTTTTCCTTCATGGTCAATGCGGAAATCGGCAACGGTTAATGTCGGGAGCACATAAGCAACACCGATGGTTGCGGTTTTCCTGTGGTTTTTATTGCTCACTTGTCCGAACCAATTTTTGCTGTCGCTGCCTAAGATATTTTTTGGTGAACCTTCTAAATCAAAAAAATTTTTCTGCGGCATTCCATCTTTCTTGTTGTGATAATCAAAACCTGCAAAGGTATAGAGCCATTGCATTTTGCCGAAATATCTTCCAAACATTGTTTCGCTTTCATAGCCGTGCTCGGGATGATAACCCATGTGCCACATTTCTTCAAACTTCCATCGTGTGCCTGCAAACATCGCTTCGCCATCGCTTCCGTTAGTTTCTAGTGCTGCTTTAGTCATAAAGTGAAGTTTTCTATCGTCAGCAAAAAGTTTTCGTCGTGCTAATTTTGGATTTGGTATTTCGGGATTTGCAGGAGAATTTTCGTAACTGAATACTCTGCCCATGCCGCTCATCATGTGGTAAAGGATATGGCAATGAAAAAACCAATCACCACTTTCGGTGGCCGCAAATTCTATGAAATGCAGCTTTGCAACCTATTGAAAAAAAACTATTAGGGGATAATGATAATTAATCCCCCTATTAATTTTTTATTTGAAGTCGTGTTGTCCATCTTCCCAAATAACCGAACTTATTTTCCAGCCTTCGCTTGTTTTGATGAACTGCAAAAATTTATTTCCTTTTTGTTTAAAAACTTGCCCTTCTAAAATTCCACTCTTCTCGTATTCAGAATGTCGCTGTGCAATGTTGCTCAATATTATTGTTTGTTCGAGCGTCTCGTGTTCTTCAAATTCTGTAAGAGTTCCATCAGATAATATTTTTTGTCTAGGCTCCATAAAGGAAGCAAGATTGTAAACGGTATGCGATGATTCTGTTTTGCTAATAAGCCTTATTTCGGGAATAGAAATTCTGCTCAGCATATCCCAATCAGGTTTTTTATTTTTAGTGTTTGTGAAAATTCCAAAAAATGAATTGGTAATTTTATTGATAGCTAATTTGTCAGTCGACGCACTATAAACGCAAAGTGTTTTCTTCTCAATTTCAATTTCATTATGAAAGAGTAAACCAAGTTTTTTCAACAACTTAATTGAGCTTTTGTTTTCTGGAATTGTTGTAGCTAAAATATGCGATAGATTATGAGTGTGAAAGATACTATTTAAAACAGCACTCGAGGCTTCATAAGCGTAACCGTGATTTGCAAATGCCGGTAGAAAGGCAAAACCAATGTCGTGATGTTTTAAATAGTCGCGCTTGATAAAAGTAATTATTCCGATTTTTATTTTAGTATCTTTAAGTTTAACGACCCAATAAATAATATTTGCCGCATCCACTATTTTTTGAATATAGGCAGTCGCTTCGACCTGCGAAGATATATTTCGATTCCCGATAAACGTAAGCCAACCATCAGTATTGACCAATTCAAAAATAAATGCGTTGTCATTTACTGTTAGAGGTTCTATTAAAAGTCGATCGGTCGTCAATGAAGTTTGGGTGTTCATTTTTTATAATCGTTTATTTTTACAAGCAAGATCAAATTAAAATGGAGGTCTAACAAAGAAAAATAAGATTCGGTATTCCCACTTTATAATTTGGACTGAAACATATAAATTAAATGTTTAAAAACAGTGTGGATGTAACGTGGCAGGAGTAAGGCGTTATTTTAGCTAGACTTTATTTAAAGCCATACTAAATTAATTTCGTTTTACTTATTGTACTTTAAAATATGGTTTATTATTTCTAAGTGGTGATTTGTATGTATCTCGAGAAATTTTATTGT
>JANLRG010000531.1:0-6417 GCA_031361545.1 Bacteroidota bacterium | reverse complement strand
TGACGTAAACGAGTACCTCTACAATCTGGACAAATGGTGCGTCCTCTATAGCGAGAAAGCATTACTCGGTATTGAATTTTATACGTTTGTGTTTCGACCCATTTGAAAAATTCATTTATTCCTTTGAAATAGGAATTGCCTTCCCATAATACTTTTCTTTGATCTGTTGTTAACTGGTAGATTGGTCGATGAATTGGGAAATCAAATTTGTAAGACTTTTTTATTAAGTCTTCGTTCCATTCTTTCATTTTCTCTCCTCGCCAACAAACAATCGCACCTTCGTAAACTGATAATGATTTATCTGGAATTACTAGGTCTTCATCAATGCCAATGATGCTTCCAAACCCTTCACAACGTTTGCATGCACCAAACGGATTGTTGAAACTAAATAATTGTGTACTCGGTTCTTCAAAAGTTATTCCATCTGCTTCGAAACGATTGTTAAAGCCGATAGCTTTATTTTTGTCATTACCGTGCAAAAGTATAGAGCACTCTCCATGTCCTTCGAAAAATGCTGTCTGAATTGAATCTGCCGTTCGAGACAAATTTGCTTCATCATTTTCTTCCACACTCAAACGATCAATAACTATTTGAATGGATGAACGAATAGGTTCAGAGATTGGAACTACAACTTCTGTTTTGGCTTTTTTCTTTGATGATTTTATTTTCTCTTTTGAATCATCAACATTAGTATGAAGACCAGTCAAAATATTTTCGTATTCTTTGGTTAATAAGTCTTCAATTTTATAAACCGTTTCTGAAATACTAACACGAACAAAACCCTTCTGAAGTAAGATATATAATTCTTCATGTAATGATCTACCGGGATGAAGGTAAAGTGGAGCTAGCAGATAAAATTTTGTTCCAACTGGTATATTCTGTAAATGATTGATAACGTCTTCTACAGTTTCTCTTTTTACTAATTCTCCACTCACGGGGGAAATTGTCTGGCCAATTCTTGCAAAGAGTAATTTTAAATAGTCGTAAATTTCTGTAGAAGTTCCAACAGTAGACCGAGGATTTCTCGTATTTACTTTTTGCTCAATCGCTACAGCGGGAGAAATTCCTTTGATCCAATCTACTTCAGGCTTATCCATTCTCCCCATGAATTGCCTGGCGTAGCTACTCAAACTTTCAACATACCGCCGTTGTCCTTCGGCATATAATGTGTCAAAGGCTAAAGAAGATTTTCCTGAACCTGATAAACCAGTAATGACTACGAATTTGTTTCTTGGAATTGCAACATCAATATTTTTTAAATTATGAACTCGTGCACCTTTAATAATGATGAACTTTCGAGCGTCTAACTGATCAATGTCTTGCATGGTTTTGGAAATTCCGCAAAGTTACTTAATAAAACATATAAAATAGGAGCAAGGTCTATCACCTTTAGACATTCAGGTTTTCATTTTCACTCGTATTATGACAGTAATGAGATAAAGCAGTAAGATTTTGGAAAGTTTTTCTTGCATTGTGGAAAACATTGATTTATATTTGTTCTAACGAAGAGGTGTTCATTCAACTGCGAACAAACACTTGCATATCATCACAAACCTAAAAACGGAGGAAAACATAAGCTAAAATTCTACTTTAATAATTTAACTCTAATTAAAGCAGAACAGCTATGTCTAAACTCACAGTGATGGAGGATAGAGACCTTGTACGTCTCTACCAAAACGGAAGTCAAGAAGCCATTACGGAACTTGTTACCCGTTATAAACAACGAATTTTCTCGACAATTTATTTTCTGGTGAAAAATCAGGAAATGGCGGAAGATTTATTTCAAGAAACTTTTATTAAGATTATTCAGAGTCTTCGAAAAAATCATTACAGCGAACAGGGAAAATTTCTGCCTTGGGCTCTACGTATTGCTCACAACCTTGTAATCGACCATTTCAGAAAGGCTAAATTAATGCCGATGAATCATGATACTGAGGACTACAGTATTTTTGATTTTATTCCAGCGAATAATAAGAATGCAGTAGATCAAATAATTTATGATGAGAAAATTGCTACAGTTCGAGGACTTTTAGACAAGCTTCCTCATGAGCAAAGAGAAATTGTTGTTCTCCGTCATTATGCCGGTCTTTCGTTCAAAGAAATTTCTAAAATGCTGGATATTAACATTAATACAGCTTTAGGAAGAATGCATTATGCAATTATTAAGATGAGAGAAATGATAGAGTCATCGCCAATTTCTTTGAAAGACTAAAAATATATTTCGAGTTTTCCAATAATCGAAAAAGTGGTGCGTTATGGCTGTATAAATAAAACCAGCATGATAAAAACTACTACTTATTTAGATTTATTAGATTATGCATACAATGATTCAAATTTGGCGAAAGGTGATCGCGTTCAAAGAGCAATAGATGGTGATCCAATTCTTCAAACAGAATTCAATGAGCTAGTTGAAGTAATCAATGTTCTTGATTCTGTTGCACCAAAGGTTCCAGATGTATGTATCGAAAAAATCCTTCAGTTCTGCTAAGATTAGAAGGCAATAAAAAAGACAGCCGATCCTAGATTGACTGTCTTTTTTGTTCTCTCTAACCTTTATCTGTTTTTCTTATGCCATAGGCGCTAGTGGTTTTTAATTATGAAGGCAAATTAACCTTGATCAAAAGTAGAATCAATTAAATTAAGTAGAAACCTTACATCAGAAGGGTGAACTACAACTCATGCTTGGTAAAATGCTGAAAGTCTGAGCAATTTATTTTTCTATCCCGAAGTGTGGAATTAATTTTCTCGAGTGTAAATGAGTATTTTTGAAAAATGCTCAAAGCTGAACGGTATAAATTAGTTTTAGATTATTTTGAAAAAAACAATCCATCGGCTGAAACGGAATTATCATACAAAAATCCCTATCAATTGTTGGTTGCTGTAATCTTATCAGCGCAATGCACCGACAAAAGAGTGAACCTCGTTACTCCTGCGCTCTTTGATAAATATCCAAACGCCAATGAACTAGCTTTGGCTCATATCGATGAAATTTTTTCTCTGATTAGAAGCATTAATTATCCAAATAATAAAGCCAAACATCTATCCGGAATGGCTAAAATGTTAGTTCACGATTTTCAAAACGTTGTTCCCTCAGAAATCGGTGAGCTACAAAAGTTGCCTGGAGTTGGCAGAAAGACAGCGAATGTAATTGCATCTGTCGTTTATAACAAAGCGGCAATGGCTGTCGATACTCACGTTTTTCGTGTGGCTAATAGAATTGGTTTAACAACGAATGCTAAAAATCCATTGCAATCAGAAAATCAATTGGTAAAATTTATTCCTAAAGAAAAAATCGCCATAGCTCATCATTGGTTAATCTTGCATGGTAGATATGTTTGTATAGCAAGAAGTCCGAAATGTGCATCATGTGAGCTAAAAGTGTTTTGTAAATATTTTGCGAAAAATCATTCAAGAGATTAATTAAAAAAAATATCCAATGGAGATTCCACCATAGTTATGTTTGACTCCTAAAGCTATTTCTTTGGTATTGAAACTCTGAAAATATTCTAATTGAATTTTGTTCAGCCTAACTAATAATCCAATTTTATTTTCTAATGTTATTTTTTTTATTTCATCATCAACTAAAGTGTAATCATTATTAGAGGTGAAAACTCCACCTTGTTTTGTTGCATCATAAAAATGATAACTCAATTCACTTTGTCCATACAACGTAAATTCAAATTTATTCTTTACCACATTTTGTTCATTGAACTTACCAATATGAAATTCTATGCCAGTATTTAATTTATCGTACAAAGTTCCCAAATGTGCTTCTCCAATTCCCGCTAGTATTAAGTGACCAGGAGAATGAATTACATTTTTTTCGTAAACTAACTGATAATTTACAATCAAATCATTTTTGATTTGATGCTTCCATCCTAAGGGAGGAAGATTGTTTAAGGCATGATGGATTCCCGTTTGCATTTCTCCTCCAAAAGCTGCGGGACCTATTACACCAATTGAAATTGCAGAGGACAAAGCGGATTCTTTAGAGAAATTATACGATCGAACAAACGATTTTAATATCAGATACGCCGAGTAGGGGTAATCGCCATATAAGATTTCGGTATGACGAATTGAAGAAGGTGTAAATACATTGTGTTCAAGTGAAATCCCATGAATAGTATATTGACTTCTATAGTAAAGTAATAAATGGTCTAGTGGGTTTTTTTGAAGTTGTGGACTTTGAAATTCAAGGTTAATTCCCTGGGTATAGTATTGATCAGAAGCGGAGAAAAAATCATTGTCATAGTAAAATCGAAAACTTTTTTGATTTAGGTTTGTTCTGAGTTGACTTACATCGTCAATTAGCTGTCCACGGACTTCATTATTAATGATACTCAATAAGAACAAAATCAATAATTTGAACTTCATTTCTCAACTAACGAAATCTTTAGTTAGTTGGATTTGCAAGTGAAAAAATGTGAACAAATAAAAGTGCGTTTTAATTTGAAATCTATATTGTCATTTTATTATTCACAAATGATTTGAAAATAATATAGATGAATGATTACATTTGTAGCATAAAAATTTAGATTAGAAAACAATAATCACTTAAAACAAAAAATATGGTTCGTACATCAAAAGCCAATTGGCAAGGGTCAGGGAAAGAAGGAAAAGGAATTCTTTCTACACAAAGTGGAGTTTTAGATAACAATCAATACTCTTACTTGTCACGATTCGAAGAGGGAATTGGAACTAATCCAGAAGAGTTAATTGCAGCAGCACATGCAGGTTGTTTCTCTATGAAATTAAGTTTTGTATTAGGTGCAGCAGGATTTACTCCCGATTCTATTGATACTAAATGTGAAATTACATTAGATGCAGGGGTGATTTCAAAATCGCACTTGATTGTAACAGCGAAAGTGCCAACAATAACAAAAGAGAAATTTGACGAAGTTGCTGCTGAAGCAAAAGCTGGTTGTCCGGTTTCAGTGTTACTCAAAGCAGAAATTACGATGGATGCTACATTAATTTAAAAGCATCGTTAGAATAGAATACTTTTGAAAAATCATAGTGAAAATTATTTTCATTATGATTTTTTTTTTGATACATATCAAACAGAAAAATATTATTTAAAATTACAGTATTCTCTTTTTAGAAGATTCTCTTACTATGTAGTCAGGTCTGCTTTTTGTCTGTTTTAAGATCATTCCTATATATTGCCCAACTATACCTAGCGTGATTAATTGGATCCCACCAATAAACAATACACTAATTAAAATAGAAGTCCATCCTTCAAGGGCTCGGTTCGTAAATAATTTAATGTAGACAGCGTACATTGCATAAAGGAAGGCGAGAAGTGATACCATTCCACCAAATACCGTTGCAAAATACAATGGACGAATGCTAAAAGATGTGAAGCCATTCATTGCTAATTTCATCATCTTGATCGCAGAAAATTTAGATGTTCCTGAATATCGGGCATTAGGTTCGTAATCAATTTTAAATTTTTTAAAACCAACCCACGCAATAAAACCTCTTAAAAATAAATTATATTCTTTTGATTGTTTAATTAAATCGACCACTGATCGATCAAGTAATCGGTAATCGGCAGATCCTGGTTCTAATTTGATGTCACCAATTTTATTTAAGGTTTTATAAAATACAACGGAAGTTTTCCTTTTGAAAAAAGAAAGTTCTTTAGAATCTTTTCTTACAGTATAAACGATATCAAATCCCTCCAGCCATTTTTCAATCATCTGCGGAAGCAGTTCAGGTGGGTGTTGGAGATCTGCATCCATGGTAATGACACAGTCGCCATCGGCAAAATCTAATCCTGCTTTTAAAGCACTTTGATGTCCGAAGTTTTTAGAGAAAGAAACGAAATGGATAAATGGTTTTTCTGCATGGAGATTTTTTAGTTTTAGCAGTGTATGATCTGAACTCCCATCATCTACAAAAATCAATTCAATTTTATTGGGTGAAAGTATAGTTGAAATACGCTCCGAAATTACATCTATGTTAGAGTCTTCATTAAATGCCGGAATCACTATTGAAATTAATTTGTTGGTGTCAACCATTCTTTTAGAATTATTTTGATTTTTAACAGTGGATATTTTAGTTAATTATTTCACTTCCTTCGACGCTGAAAGTAAGAGTATTTTTTGAGTTGGCGAACATCGGGATTAAATAGCTGTTAGGGATTCACTTTCCAATACAAAACTTCGAAAATATATTCTCTAACAAATCATCGGTAGAAATTTCTCCTGTGATCATTCCTAAATGATGTAAGGCCAACCGCAAATCTCCTGCAATGAAATCATTTGTCACTTTTTTTTCTAATCCGTTGTAAACACTCGTAAGTGCTTGTGAAGTTTCTCGTAATTCCTGAGCGTGACGAGCATTGGTAACAATCGTATTTTGTTGTTCAATCTTTCCAAGATCTATAAAATTTAGCAACATCGCAATTAAAAT
>JANLRG010000518.1:0-1042 GCA_031361545.1 Bacteroidota bacterium | reverse complement strand
AATAAGAGGTTTATTAACTGTAAATACAGATAACGGGTATTGGTTGCCAATTGAAGCTGTTACGTCTTTGGGCTTAGATAAAATTGTTTTTTTGAAACAGGCAGATGGATTTATTGCCAAAAAAATAGCAACAGGACTAACGATTAATAACAAAATTTTAATCATTTCAGGCTTATCTCAAACGGATTCGGTAGCTGTGAACGCCAGTTATTTAATGGATAGTGAAAGTTTTATTAAAGTTAAATAAAAAAATACTGAAATATGTTTAACGCACCACAGAGGGGTATAAAATTTTAAAAAAAACAACGATGAAATATCTATTTTATCTCATTCTTTTAACCGCATGTACCGATAAAAAACAGGTGGACCACAGTAAACATCCTGCAAGCAGCGATGCGACGAAGACATTACAAAATGATGAAATACAGCTTACGGAACAACAAATTCAATTAGGCAATATCAAAATAGATACGGTTCGCACGGGCAATAGGGATAATCAAACAGTTTTAACGGCTGTTTTAAATTTTGACCAGACAAAAACATCTGCCGTTAGTTCGAGAGTCATGGGTAGGGTAGAAGTGTTGTATTTTAAAAATATAGGCGATTATATTAACAAAGGTGATAAACTCTACGACCTATACAGTGAAGAACTTAACACTGCCAAACAAGAATATTTATCGGCATTAGCAAGGCAAAAAGTATTTTCCGACAATCTTATGGTTGATTTTAACGCGTTGATACAAAGTGCGCGGCATAAATTGAACTTGTGGGGCATGACTGAAAAGCAAATTGCATTGATGGAACAAGAAGGGAAAGCTAATTTGACAACGACATTTTACAGCCCAAACGCAGGTTACATCACCGCTTTAAATGTTCAACAAGGCGATAATGTGATGGAAGGTGGGACAATTGTTCAATTAGCCGATTTATCTACTTTGTGGGCAGAAGCACAAGTATTTACATCACAATTCGCTCAAATTCAAGCGAATACATCTATTATCGTCCGTGTTTCTGGATTTGAAAATGAACCGATTAATGGAAA
>JANLRG010000682.1:0-2681 GCA_031361545.1 Bacteroidota bacterium | reverse complement strand
TGAAATTTGGAAAAATCAGCGCGTGAAAGTAGGTCTTTTTAAAGGGCATTCCGTTTCTGATTTAGAAGATTTTGATGAAGCCTTACAATCAATTATTCTCACGACCAATGAATTTGGCTCTTTCACAGCTACTTTCACGGCACCTTCTGGAGGCGAATTAGGTGATTTTCAAATCATCGCTTTGCCTTATTCTGACAGTGAAAAAGAGTTGGAAAAATGGGAAAATGAATTGGAAATAAATGATTTTAGTCTTTCAACTGAAATAAAAGTAGAAGAATACAAACGCCCTCGTTTTGAACTCGTTTGGGAACCTGTTTCACGCTCATATAAGCCTGATGAGTGGGTGACGGTACGCGGATATGCGAAGGCTTATGCAGGGAGTGTTGTGGATGGCGCGAAGGTGAAATATTCGGTCAATAGGCGCATCGAACGCACTTATTCATATTACCCAAACAGTTACAATGGTTACAATGGCATCATGGATTCCACCATTGAAACTACTGCTGACGGCTCTTTTAATATCCGTTTTAAAGCTAAAACTGCTTGGGATTCTGACGAAAAAGATAACAAAACGTATATTTTCACTATAAAAGCTACTGTAACGGATTTAAATGGTGAAACACACGAATCTTCTACAACCGTAAAAGTTGGAGCAGCGTCTTTAGAAATATACCTCATCTCACCCAAAAGGATTGACCCTCGAAAGAGCAAAACCATACCCCTCAGTATAAGGTCATTAGAAGGCAAACCTGTTAATGCCAAAGGAACTATTCGCCTCGAATTGCTTGAAAATACGCCATTTTATATCAATCGTTATTGGAGTCGGACGGCAGATACTTTTATATATGTTGAAGCATTTTTTAATAAAAATTTTCCTCAATTGGCTTATTTTAATAAAAATGATGAAAAAAGAGAGCCTCAAATCTTGAAAACTATTTTTGAGGAAAGGGCGGTTTTTGATTCGACCCTCTCTAAAACGGGTTTAATCCTCAAAAATAGCGATACATGGGCAGCAGGCAAATACCGACTTTGGGTGAAAGTGTATGATGAAGTTTTAAGGGATACGATAAGCCAATCCATTATATTTGATGTCTTTGATTTTGATAAAAACAAAGCACCTGATGCGGATAAAATAACTGTTTTCATGGATAAAAATGCCTATTCAATTGGTGAAACGGTCGATATTCGGATTCATACACCATTTGAAAAAGGACATTTTTTGCTTGAAATTGTTCACAATGACAACATTATTAAGTGCGAATGGCTCGATATGGCGCGGTTAAAAACGTATCATTACACCATTCGCAACAGCGATAGAGGCACCCTCAGTTATCGGTTGACAGCAGTGAGAAATAACAGAATTTATTGCGAAACGGGTAGAATTCCGATTGCTAATGATGACAAAAACCTCCGTCTTGAATTAGCCTCCTTTCGAGACCATCTTGCACCCGCACAAGAAGAAACTTGGGAGATAAAAATCACGGACGCCTTAGGGAAAAATTTATCTGCCGAGTTGGTTGCTACCCTTTATGATGCTTCTTTAGATAATTTGCAAGACAATGAACCACATTCTTGGAATCCACTTAATATTTTTAACTTTAGAAATAACGTGATACAGCCTGTTTTAAATGGCAATTTTGATGATATTGCTGCTTTTGAACCCCATATTTTCAATTATCAGCAAAGCCAAATGAAGGAGTCTGAATCTACAAAAATATATAAGCCTAATCTCCGCGAACCACGCAATTGGCTATGGTATTCAGCTTACTACTATTATTTTGATGATGATGATGTGTCGCTTCTACGTTATCTAAGCCACCACAAAGATGGTTCTGAAAATCCTCAGGACATATTGGGCGGTATTTTTTATGAAAATGGTCAGCGTTATATAGCTGTAATTACTAAAGTTCAAGCGGATTCAAATGGCATCTTAAAACCATTTATGGTTATTGGCTATGGCATAATGACGAAAAAGAATATGACAGGCGCTGTTTCTGTTATAAAGTCAAGAGATTTGAGCAATATTTCGCAAGCAGATTTGATTAATACGCTTCAAGGGCGTGTGGCAGGTGTACAAATTCAAGGTGTACCAAGTGATGCCAATACAATCTTTATAAGAGGCAGTCGTTCAAATTTTACAGAACTTTATGAAGATACTGACTCGGATAAGTACTTAACTTCTTTGCAGGAAGTCGTAGTAACAGGCTATGGCACAGTTAAAAAAACAGCCTTACCTGCAAAACCAATAGATTTATCTGCCATAAAAGTGCGGAAGAAGCTGAACGAAACCGTATTTTTCATGCCCCAAATGCATACTGATGGCAACGGCAAAGTGTCTCTAAAATTCACGATGAATGAGGCTTTGACCCGTTGGAAATTCATGGCTTTTGCTCATACTGCCGACCTTAAATCAGGTGTTTTGCAAAATATGGTGGTGACTCAAAAAGATTTGATGGTATTTCCGAACATGCCTCGTTTTTTAAGAGAAGGCGATAAGATTGAGTTGTCTGCGAAGGTTTCTAACTTCAAAAGTGCTGAAATACTGAGGGGGGCTGCTGCCTTGTCATTATTCAATGCAGCAACTATGCAACCCTTAGATTCTCTCTTTTTTACAACTGATAAAACAATAAAATGGGTAGCGGATTCTGGGCAATCGGCTATTTTAAAATGGACAATTCATG
>JANLRG010000441.1:0-5736 GCA_031361545.1 Bacteroidota bacterium | reverse complement strand
TGGAAGAAAATTGAGAATTGAAAATTGAGGATGGAAGAAAATTGAGGATTGAAAATTGAAAATTGAGGATGGAAGAAAATTGAGAATTGAAAAATTTAGTCGGAAGAATAGTTGATGTTGTAGGGGAGATGATTTAAATGTATTAGTTTTTTTAGTGAAGGTGAAATATAAATCAAAATAAAGATGAACGTACTAATAGTTGAAGATGAAAGACAATTGTCGCACGAAATTGAAATCTTTTTGACAAAACAAGGTTATCATTGCGATGTAGCATTCAATGGAAAAAGTGCTTCTGAAAAAATATTTGTCAACTCTTATGATTTCGTACTGCTAGATATTGGCTTGCCTGAGTTTAATGGATTTCAATTATTGAAAGAAGCAAAAGAAGGTGGTAAAGATGCCGCTTTTATCGTTTTAACTGCCCGTGGATCTATTGATGACAGAATAACAGGTCTCGATCTTGGTGCCGATGATTATCTGGCTAAACCCTTTTCACTTCTCGAATTACAAGCGAGGATGCAAGCCATTTTACGTCGTAAACATGGTTTGAAAAATAATACAATTCAAATTCATGAATACACGATGGACATTCAAAACAGAACTGTCAGTCATGAAAAAAATGTGATTAACCTAACTAAAAAAGAATTTGACATCTTGCATTATATGGCTTTGCACAAAAACAGAGTGATTACAAGAGGACAACTCACTGAACATATCTGGGGTGATGTTTTAGAGGAAGATTATGAATCAAATTATATTGATGTCCACATGAAAAATCTTCGAAAAAAACTTGCAGCCTTTGGCAATTCAGATTTTATTGAAACAGTAAGAGGCATTGGCTACAGACTGAACATGTCTTAATAAATTGAAATTTGTTAGAATGAAAATTCAAGTTAAACTCGCTCTTTATAATGCGCTTTCAAAAGCTTTAATCATCTTCACCATAGGAGCGTTAATGCCAATCTTGATTCAGCGAGTCGCTTATAACCATCTCGATAGAAGGTTGGTTGCAAGACTTGATAAAACAATGCGGATGGTAGCCATGGGTGGATTAGATGAAATCACTCTTGATGCAGATTGCAGTTTTGACAGCTACAATATCTATAAAGAAGAATTTCTTTCTATCTCTCCTATCGCTTCGCTTCCATCTGACTTCGGAAAATATCATATTGAAAATGCTGAACGACTAATCGAAAACGAAGTCATTAAACATAGAGTACTCACTCAAGCTTTTGTTTACGATAATCAGTTATACACAATGGAAATTGGTGAGGGTTTAAGTGCATACGATCAATTGAATGATACAATCAGGAAATTTACATTATGGATCATGTTAGCCATTGTTCTTATTTCAATCTTCTTTGATTTGCTTTTCGCCAGATTACTGCTAAAACCATTTAATAAAATTGTTCTTCAAAAACTGGGTGATGTTCAACACCCTTCTACTTTTGATCCGAAACCTGTAAAAACTTCTACTTCTGAATTTGCCCACCTCGATAGAAGTATTAATGAAATGATGTTGAAAATTCGAGAGACTTTTGAAATGGAACGAGAATTTATCATGAACGTTTCTCATGAAATCCTTACTCCTATTTCCATTCTTAGAAATAGGATTGAAAATATGATTTCAGACCCAACGATTCCTGATCACGTAATTGAACGAATGGTCGATTCTCAAAAAACGTTAAGTCGGTTAACAAAAGTAGTTCGTTCCCTTTTATATATTAGTAAAATTGAAAATGCTCAATACATTAAAAACGAAAGTGCCGATTTAGAATTAATCGTTCGAGAAATTTTTGAAGAGTTAGAAGAACTGATTGAAGGAAAGGGAATCACAATAAATCAAGAATGGAGAGACCATTTTGTTTTTTCTCCATGCAACAAATCACTCGTTCATACTTTGCTCTTTAACCTCATCACGAATGCTATCAAATATAATTCTGATCAAGGTCGCATTTCAATTTCTGGAAATCTAGAGGGAGAATTTTATAAAATTAGTATCAGCGATACAGGAGAAGGAATTTCAGCTGACCAATTGCAATTTATTTTTGATCGCTTTAAAAGATTTAGACCAGAAGATCAGATGTCTTATGGGTTAGGATTGCCCATTGTGAAAACCATAGCTGATTTTCATGGAATAAAAGTCCAAGCTAAGAGCGTTGTTAATTCAGGCTGTACTTTTGAGCTGTATTTTCCTGCCTAATGGAAACCAAAATGAATGACTGAATTTGTTTTTTGATGACAAATTTCCGCTCTCACTTCACTGTCTCTTCACAGGTTTTTTTCACTTTTGCCATCTAATATTTATGTTCGATGAGAACTGCTTTCACCTTTATATTGTCCTTTTTAGTTGTGTCATCTTTTTGCTTTCAAGGAAAATTAAACCTTTCTGCAAGTAATAATGGGTCAAAATCAGAACATACATCAATTAGAAGAGATTCTGTTACGACACATGGGAAAGGGAATATTAAAACGATTAAGTCCAATAAAACCAAGAGTCATCGGATTAAGAAGACTCATGATTGAGGTTTACGACAATTTAACAAGGAAGTAATGAATAATTCTTTGTTTAAAAACAACCCATTATATCCTTCAAATAGTATTTGGAAGTAAAAAGATTCTTATATATTTGTGCACTAACAAATTTTGACAAAAACAGCTAAAATTTATAGGGAGAATACCTATTGCAATGAAAATCAATATGGTAATTCTTACAAGAAACTGAATAATGAGTAATACCCAATATCCCAAATTTATCCTTGGCAACAAATTGACTGAGGAACAAATTTCGTTTTTCGATAAAAACGGATTTATCCATTTTTCCGGAGCTGCTTCACCAGATGAAGTTAAAAGCATCATAGGATCTACTGAAGAGTTACAACAGAAGTGGATTAGAAACGGAACTAAAAAAATCAATGGCGTTCCGATTAAATTCGGGCACGATGAAAATGGTTCCGAAATCGTTCATCGATTTCCATTTACAAGTCAATATAGCGAGACTGTACACCATTTTGTGACAAGTCTCCGTATTCAAGCCTTGAAAGTTTTATTACCCCATGGCTCCCGAATTGCTGAAAACGAAAAAGATGGTGTGATCGTCAATCATTATGTCAACACATCTAATAGCAACTTCCGTCAGATGGGATGGCATACAGATAGTATGAGAGATATTTTCTACGGAAAAAAAATCATGCCGATGTTAAATGTCGGTCTTTATTTAGATGATTCTTCATCAGACAAAGGCGGACTTCGCATCATTCCGGGAACACATAAACAAAACTTGTTCAGTATGCTTTTCAAAAAAGCATATTTTATGAATAACGAAGAAGACAAAAAAGAAATTCTTGTCGATGCAAAAGCCGGTGATGTAGTTGTTCACGATGGCCGTATATGGCACAGAGTTGCAATGTCTCCGCATACAGGAGCTGCAAGCCGAAGACGTGTAATGTATATACCAGTCATTCTTGGAAAGTATATGCCAAAGAGCGAAGAAAGTACTACACCCTTTTATCACCATTTCCAAAAACTAGTTAAATAAGTTTTTAACGACTCATAATTTAAAAATGGAATCAGCAATTGATTCCATTTTTTATTTAAAACAACTCCTATGAATTTTGCATTGATCACTGGTGCCAGCAAAGGCATTGGTAAAGAAATGGCTCTGGAATTAGCCGCTAGAAAATCACAACTCTTACTGGTTGCTCGATCAGAGCAGATTTTAAAAAGCTTGAGCGAAGAAATTAAATCGAAGTTCAACGTTGAATGTTATTACTTAGCAGCAGATCTTAGTACTGCCTCAGGAATTCAGAAGGTAGTTGATTGTGTAATTACGAATAAATTTCAAATTAATATTTTAATAAATAATGCCGGCTATGGCTTGTGGGGAAAGTTAGTCAATCAACCTTTCGAGAACACGAATGATATGATGCATTTGAATATGCTTACTCCTGTTGAATTGACAACTAAATTAATCCCGACGCTATTAGTAAGCAAACAACAATCGTATATTCTCAATGTATCGAGTACTGCCGCTTATCAAGCAGTACCAACTCTTGCAGTATATGCAGCAACCAAAGCTTTTATCGTTTTATTTTCGAGAGGACTTCGAATGGAATTAAAAAAATCGAACATCTCTGTCACTTGTCTTAGTCCAGGAGCAACCGATACAAACTTTATGAACGTTGCAGGAATGGTGAGCCCTGAAATTGTAAAACGAGCAGCCAAATTTAACATGGACGCTAAAGTCGTTGCACGATTTGCGATCGATGGAATGTTCAAGAAAAAGATAGAAATGATTCCAGGTTGGGTCAATAAAATTTCTGTCGCACTCACCTACTTCGTTCCAAAAGCATTGACAGAAAAAATTGCCGGTGATTTGTATAAGGAAAAAGATTAGGAAAGTGGGCGAAGACTAAAGGTAAAAAAAATAATAATTAGTAAGTCATAAAGGTTGAGGATTGGGATTGTGATTGATATTAAGAGGAGGAGAAATGAGAATTGGAAAAATTGAGCTCTCCAAAAGGAAAATTAAAAATTCTTCAAACTATTTTCTTTTATAAAAACATTCAATAACTCATCCAATTTTTCATCATTAAAGATCCTACTTATATTGGTTGTAGAATGGCACCATTGAAGTGCATCTTTGCCGAATGAAATATTTTTTATGGATAATAATATTTTTCTTAAGCTGCCTCAATAAATCGTTGGCTTGGGGGTTTTATGGTCATCGGGCTATCAATCGAATGGCTTGTTTCACATTGCCACCGGAAATGTTCGGCTTCTATAAACAGAACATTGACTACCTCACGAATCATGCTGTCGATCCTGACAAAAGAAGAATGTCTAACCCCGATGAAGCTCCGCGACATTTTATCGATGCTGACCACTATGGCGACCACCCATTCGATTCATTACCTCAGAACTGGAATGCTGCTGTGGAAAAATATTCAGAAGACTCTCTCCTACTCTATGGTATTTGCCCGTGGTACATTCAAAAAATGTATTACAATTTGATTGTAGCATTTGATAAAAAAGATAATTCGTCCATCTTATATTATTCAGCTAACATCGGACATTACATTGCCGACTCTCATGTGCCACTTCATTGCACAGAAAACTATAATGGTCAGTTAACAAATCAACAAGGTATTCATGGTCTCTGGGAAAGTAGATTGCCTGAAATTTTTGGTGATCAATATGACTATTTCGTTGGACGCGCTTCTTTTATTGAAAACATCCGTCCGTTCATTTGGGAGAAAGCAAAAGAAAGTTATGCCGCTTTAGATTCTGTCCTTCAATTCGAAAAATTATTGAATTTAAACTTCGATGAAACACAGAAATATTCTTTTGAAAAAAGAGGTGCTACAGTTATTCAAGTTTACAGTACTTCGTTCTGTGAAGCCTATCACCATCTACTCAGTGGCCAGGTCGAACGCAGATTACAATCTTCAATCATTGATGTGGGATCAGTTTGGTATTCTGCTTGGGTAACTGCTGGAATGCCTACACTTATTTTGCAAAATGTTATTGAGGAACCGAGCTCGGCAGATATAAAGGAGGATTACCATTGAGAAGAAAAAAAGGAATAAGTAATAAGAAACAAATAACATTCTTCATTCCTTTGCGAACCACTAATGTTTTCGTAGAATGATAGTTGGAATGAAGAATGACGCTTTTAAATTGAGAGTCGTCATCCTTTAGGAACTTGTTCGTTACTTTCGAAAGGCGCCAACATGG
>JANLRG010000433.1:0-17551 GCA_031361545.1 Bacteroidota bacterium | reverse complement strand
CTGAAGGCCGTTTATCCTTTGGATTATTTTTATTGTCCGGACGTATGACTGGTGAAGACTCAAAGATAAATCGAAATCAAAATTTCAAGACCTCCATTTTTTCCGAATCATTAAGAGTTAAATATGAATGGGTGAGCAATAAAAGAAGTGATCAAATTTTGTTTCCATATATTACTGTTGGATTAGAGTTGATGTCTTTCCACACAAAAGCAGACTTGAAAGACGCCAATGGAAATCCCTATTTCTATTGGACGGATGGAACGGTCAGGAATGTTGCGCAGACAGAATTCAACAACTCAGTTACACAAACGCATAGAGATTATAATTATGAAACCGATGTCCGTGATGCCAATTTAGACGGACAAGGAAAATACAGTGAGAACTCATTTGGTATTCCAATTGGACTTGGTGTACGATTTAAAATTACCAATAAAACTTCACTTGATTTTTCAAGTGTACTTCATACGTCCGGTACAGATTATATCGATGGCGTTACTTCTAAAGGAAAAGGAGAAAGACATGGGAATGATGGAAATGACAAATTCTTTTTTACTTCCGTTGGATTTAAAATTGATTTAGGCGTCCCAAGAGTTCGATCAGGAAAAACAAATAAATACGTACCAGATGTTAGAGGAGTGAATTTTGATGAATTGAGTAGCGACGATGCAGATGGCGATGGCATTTCAGATGTTAAAGATGATTCAAGCGCGACCCCTGCATCAAATTTAGTAGATGAAAACGGTAAGCCTCTTGATAAAGATGACGATGGAATTCCAGATTACAGAGATAAAGAATTGAACAGTGAACCGTACTCAGTCGTTAATGAAGATGGTGAAACAATTACAGAAGCGATGGTAGAAGAACATTTCAGAAAAGACTCGTTGGCTGCCTTACCAGCAGTTATAGAATACTTAAGAGCTTATGATAAATTGGCTGAACGTAAACCTGATGTAGAACAACGTTGGTCGAGTCAAAAATCGCAGAGTGCAGGAAATCATTCAGTAATCCCTGAAATTTATCACAGACTTGATGCAGATACAAACGGGTACATTACCCCAAAAGAAATTAGTCTAGCAATTGACGAGTATATGTCGCAAAAGTCGCCTTATAGTGTTCAACAGTTTTTCGATTTGATTGACTTTTTCTTTATACAGAAATAAAAAAAATAATAATTCATGCATCAAGATTCGGCAACGCGCCAAATTTTGGTGCATTTTTTTTAGCAAGAAATCACCCTCTTTTTCACTTTGGAGAGTAAGAAAACGTAAGGTAACACAGTAATTCGAAACAACAGAATTTACCTTTTGCAGTAAAATATTTAGCTTAAACAAACACGAAGCATAAATATTTATTCAAATGGTAGAAAGAAAATTACAGATATTAGTAGTAGAAGACGATGATTTAGATCGCTTAATTATTAAGAAGGCGCTGAAGTCATCAAATATTAATCACGATTTGCACTTCGCAGAAGATCATGAAAGTGGTAAGATTGCAACAGCAGATACAGAATATGATTGCATTTTTTTAGATTACAATCTACCAGGAGGAACAGGATTAGAATTGTTAAAAGCTATCCGATTATCAGGTAACCTCTCTCCCATTATTATTGTGACCAGTCAAGGTGATGAAAAGATTGCTGTTGATGCCATGAAAAACGGCGCCAACGATTATATTCCAAAAGATCATTTAACAGGAGATGGCATTGCCCAAAGTGTTCGCTATATGGTGAAGTTAAAAGAGAAAGAGCGTCGCCAAAAAGAATTAGAAGCGCAATTAATCGCTACGCAGCATCAATTAAATGCAGTGGTAGCTAATGCTCCTATCATTTTGTTCGCATTAAACTTGCAGGGAATCATTACTCTTTTTGAAGGTAAAGGATTGACCGAATTAAATATTGACAAAGACAAATATATCAACCAACCGCTAGAGAATTTCTCCGACAAAATCCCAATTCATACAGAATATTTTATGAAGGCTATTTCAGGTGACCCAGTGACTATAGTAGAATCATGGCAGAATAAATTTTTTGAAATTTTTTACAATTCTATCAGAGATACAGAGGGTAGAATCACAGGGGTAATTGGTGTTGCAGCAGATGTTACAGCACACAAACGAATACAGGAAGAGTTACAAGTTGCTAAACAAATTGCTGAAGAGACAGCTAAAATAAAAGAGAATTTTCTGGCCAATATGAGTCATGAAATTCGAACGCCGATGAATGGAATTGTTGGTCTTACAAGAATCCTTTTAAATTCTACATTGAATGAAGAACAAAAAGGCTATTTAAGTTCTATTAAAATTTGTTCAGATAATTTAATGGTCATCATTAATGACATACTTGACTTTTCAAAAATTGAAGCTGGAAAAATGACCTTTGAACAAGTTCCATTTAGTATTACAGAATCGATCAAGCACAGTATAGATTTATTTCAAAACAAAGCAGACGAAAAAAGCATTCAACTAGTATCAGATTTAGACAGGAATTTGCCATCGTTATTAATTGGTGACCCTACTCGATTGATGCAGATCATTAATAATTTGGTGAGTAATGCGATTAAATTTACCGAGAAAGGAGAAGTGAGAATTTTAGTGCGGTTATCAGATTTAAAAGACAAGAAAGCTCGTATTACGTTTGAAGTAAAAGATTCAGGAATTGGAATTCCTGAAAAAAGTATCGACACTATTTTTGAAAGTTTCACCCAAGCAAGCAGTGACACCACGCGTAAATTTGGTGGAACAGGTTTAGGTTTGACAATTGTGAAAAAATTGGTTGAGTTACAAGGTGGACAAATAAATATTAGAAGCAAGACAGATGTTGGAACGAGTTTTATTTTTCATTTAGACTATGAAGTTGGAGCACAAATTCAGAACGTTATTGAAATAGAAGACAACTCCGAAGATATTTCTCATCTCTCTATTTTAATTGCAGAAGACAATAAGATAAATCAGCTAGTTGTGAGAAAAGTATTTGCCGGATGGAAAGTTCACGTCGAGTTTGCAGATAATGGTCAAATAGCTGTCGACAAAGCAAGTCAAAAAAGCTATGATTTAATCTTGATGGACATACAAATGCCAGTAATGGATGGATTAACTGCGGCCAAACTAATTAGAGACACCTTACCAGAGCCATTTCGAAGTGTACCTATTATGGCAATGACCGCTCATGCGACAGCCATCGAGAAGCAAAAATGCATCGATCACGGAATGAATCAACATATAAATAAGCCATTTGAACCATTAGAGTTAAAGAAAAAAATAATAGCACTAACCAAATCGGTAAAATCAACGTTCAAGGAGTTTGATGTAAACCAAATCACCTTAACAAGCCAAGAAGTGAAAATTAACAAACCAACCCCTATTTCCATTGCTGACAAGCAAGAGATGATTGAAAATTTCCTTTCTGATCCGAAAATAAATCTAACTTATCTGAAGCAAATAGCTGATGGCAATGAATCATTTGTCATTGAAATGATAGAAATGTTTTTGAATAAAACACCGGAAGCCATTCAGGAAATTAACAAACATTACAATTCAAGAAATTGGGATGAATTTAAAAAGATTGCCCACCGCATAAAGCCATCTTTTGGCTACATGGGCATGCCAGAAATTCAGAAATCACTTTCATGGTTGGAGAATTTAGAAGAGAAAGAGTTGCTCGAAATTAAAGCCGAGAAAGCATTAATGGACATAACGGCCCGAACGAATCAAGCGTATTCTCAACTGAATGTTGAGTTGAACAATTTAAAATAAAAACACAATTCAAACTATAAATTCTTGTGGCGCTTGAAAAAAAAGAATCAAAAATTCATTCACACTCCAACTTCAATTTAATATTGATTGCTAGTGAAAATGTATAAAGTTCATAAAAAAAGTAGGTAATAAATGATCATAAAAAAGGTATCTTGCGATCACTTTTTAGTAAACGAAATTAAATGAAAGTGTTAGTCTGTGAGGACGATGAAATGGTTCTCAAAATGGTTGAATTTAAACTTCAAAAAGAAGGCTATGAGGTCATTTTGGCAACTGATGGAAAGGCGGCAATAGACAAAATAGAAAAGCTTAGTCCAGATATTATTATCACTGACATCATGATGCCCTATTTAACAGGCTTAGAGATAGTTCATCAAGTGAGAAAAGAACTTAAATTAAAAACTCCCATTATCATTGTTTCTTCAATTGGATTAGAAAAAACAGTGTTGGAGGCTTTTCAATTAGGAGCGGATGATTTCATTACTAAACCATTTAGTCCGAACGAACTTTCTGTCAGAGTAAAAAAATTATTGATGAAAAATTATGAATAGTCCACTAACTCATTTCAAAAAAACAATTGAAAAATAATTATTAGAAGGGTTGCAATACTACTCTGACGCGATTAACCAGAACATGCAAACTAAAATCATTTATTTTTATTATTTTTTCTTTTTAATACTGTTGACTACAGGTTTTTCTTCACAGGCACAGACAAGAGGATCAGACACGACTATAGTAATAACCGACACTACTAATATTGACGCCTTATTTAAAAAGGCGAGAGAACTAAGTTATAAAGAAAATTATAGTCAATCGAGAAGAATATGTCAAAAGATTTTAGAAAAAAATCCATCTTATTATGATGTCAGAACTTTTATTGGCAGAACTTATGCGTGGCAAAAAATGTATGATGCAGCGCGAACAGAATTAAGTCGTGTATTGATTGAAAAAGAAAATGATTTCGAAGCTTTGAGTGCACTCTACGATGTTGAATTTTGGAGTGAGAATTACGAGGTTGCTAAAGATTATTTAAAAATTGCATTAGGCTACTACCCTCTTTCAGAAGATTTACTTTTGAAGAAAGCAAAATTGCAAATCAAGCTAGAAGACAAATCAGGAGCAGCATTAACCTTGAGAAGGATTTTAGATCTTAATCCTGGAAACAAAGATGCAATTCAATTGATGAATAGTTTAGAAGGTAAAAAACTTTATAACAATTTTCAGTCAAGCTATACCGTTGATGAATTCGACAAAAATAAAGCGCCGCAATCTTTGGTCTCTGCTCAGTTAGGAAGAAATTTTACATTCGGTTCGTTGATTATTCGTACTAATCTTGCAAATAAATTCAATAAAAAAGGCAGTCAATATGAGTTAGAAAGTTATGTAAACTTTACCAGAAAGATTTATGCAGACCTTTCAACTGGATTTGCAAGTGATGAAATATTCCCATCAGAAAAATATGGTGCAGAATTATATTTCAAATTGCCAGCAGGTTTTGAATTATCGTCAGGAGTTCGGTATCAAAAATTTTCCACTGCCACTATCTTCTATACAGCAAGCATAGGAAATTACTATAAAGATTATTGGTTTAACCTTCGAACATTCATTTCTCCAAAAAGCGATTCTGTAGTAGAAAAGAAAACCTTAAAAAATTCTTCGATAACAGTTATAGGAACTGTTAGAAATTATTTTGGCGATAGCGATAATTATTTAGGCTTAAAAGTTTCAAGAGGGCAATCTCCGGATGAGCGAAAAACTTTAAATGTGGCTCAACAAGCATTAGCTTATGGTGTCGGAATTGAATTACAAAAAAATGCATTTGGCAGATGGTTATTCAAAGGGGAAGTAAGTTATTACAAAGAAGATATATTAAGTTCCAGATATTCTCAAAGAGTGACAACAACAATTACAGTAAAAACAGTTTTCTGAAAAAGATACATCGATGATCAAAATAAAAATAATTTTAAGTATAGTTTTCTCCTGTTTTATTCTTACAATGTCTGTTGCACAGGAGAACGAATTAAATACTGATAAGAAGTCAAAAAAGGATTACGGAAAAAGTTTTTTTGAAAAAGACTCCATTCATGTTATCAGAATTTACTTCACTCAATGTAGTTATTGGGATTCATTAGTAAACCATAAAAAGTTGTATGATTCATTAGAAATTTCATACCAACTGCAAGCAAATTTAATAATTGACAATAAAAAAATCTATAGTGTCGGAATACGTTTTAAAGGTGAATCCTCTTACGAATTTTACCCTGGAAAGAAAAAACCTTTCCGCATTAAATTTAATAAGTTCATAAAAGGTCAAGATTTTCAAGGGTTAGAAGAATTAAACCTAACAAATAATTTCAAAGACCCTTCGATGATGAGGGAGAAAATTTATTTGGATTTGTTGAACAAAGAAGGACTTCCAGCACCTCGAGCGACGTATGCTAAGGTTTATATTATGGACAAATATTGGGGGTTGTATTTAGTGAATGAAAGTATTGACAAAATATTTTTAGAAACAAGATTCAATGATTCGAAAGGGAATTTATTTCAGGGAGAACCTCAAGCTAGTTTCATTTATTTAGGAAATGATCCCTCCAAATATTGGAACAAATACACTTTAAAGAATAATACAAAGAAAAACGATTGGACAGATTTAGTAAAATTTGTGAAACTTATTAACGACACCGTTTTAACAAAAGACGAATATGTTCGGAAATTAGAAACCAACTTTAATTTGGATAAATGTTTACGGGCATGGGCAATCAATAATCTGCTTGGCAATATTGACGCATACAACATGTTTTATCCACACAACTTCTTTGTATTCCACGATAGCATCAATTTCAAATGGCATTGGATTTCTTTAGACGGCAACTATGCTTTCGCAGCATGGAATCCAGTTATGACATTACCTTCATTGGAAAAATTAAATCTGCTTGTACTTGATTCCGTTCCAAATAAAGAACGACGACCGTTGTTGGAAAGAACCTTAGGAGATAATAAGACAATTCAAAAAAGATATTTGGCCATTATGACAGAGATGGAAAGAAAATATTTTAAAGAAGGATTGGTTGAAGAAATGATTGATAGTTTGGCACAAAGAATTCGATTATCGGTTTATGCAGATGTAAATAAAATGTATTCCAATTCAGATTTTGACACGAATATTAATTCAACAATAGGAGATCCATTAGATCCTGGAAATTTTATTCCTGGGCTTAAATCATTTATTAATGGAAGAAAAAAATCTATTGAGCAGCAACTTGAAGAATTGAACAAGAAATTAGCAGATCAATAAAATTGAAATATTTATTAAATATATTACTTCAGGTTAATTGGTCCAATGTAGAATACACATTTGAGGACATAAGAAAATCGATCTATACTTTTCCGGTACAGATTAGAATTTTATTGATTGTGACTTTAATTTTCATTATCGTTATTTTATTTCTACTTGGAATAATTATGAGCAGTAGAATTTATAAAACATTGCGGCATAATAAAAGAGTAGAGATTCGTAAAAAATATCAGCCTATTTTTCATCAATTAATATTTGAAGAAGCACAATCTGAAGAGAGAATCAGAAATAAATTTACCAATTCTGATTTAACGATTGCTTTAAACAGGGAAACAATTTTAGAAGAGCTCATTCATTTGCATGAAAACTTTACAGGGGAGACAGCAGAAAGATTAGAAGAAATTTATTTGGCTCTGAACTTTGATGGAGATTCGCTAAATAAATTAAAGAGCAAGAAGTGGTATTTTATCGCCAAAGGAATGAAAGAGTTAGCGATAATGAACGTAAAATCTGCCCACCCTGAAATTAGCAAATTCATCAACAGCAAAAATGATATTTTAAGGATGGAGACTCGGATTGCATTGATGAAACTCAGTGATTTCGAACCTATGGCTTTTTTAAATAAAGAAACGGAACCATTATCCGATTGGGATTCGGCGAACATTTACAACATGTTAACCAAAATGCCAGAGAAGATGATTCCAGATTTTAGTAAGTGGCTCAACTCTTCAAATAAAGACATTATTGTTTTTTGCATTCAAATGATTGGTCGTTTTAGGCAGAGGGAATCTGTAAAAACTTTACTATTATTATTAAACAACCAAGACGAGAGAATTAAATTAACAGTAATTAAAGCACTCAGAGAATTGGGCTCAGATGAAGGTGAAGAAAGCTTGCTAGTACTTTACCCTCTTTCAAATAATAATGTAAAAAACGAAATTTTAAAAACGCTGGAATTTATTGGTAGTGAAAAATCAATACTATTTTTAGAAAAAATTATTAGACAACCGGTAGAAGATTATCCAATAAGCATTCAAGCGATCAGAGCAATGATCGCCATCAACAATGTTGGAAACAAATTGATTGATTCCATTTTTTCACAAGCTGGGCCTCAACTTCAATTAATTATTCAACATGCACGAGACAAGAGATTATAAAAAATGGGATTAATATTTTATTACTTTACGAAATTTGCTGACCATTTTATTTTGGTATATAGCAGTCTATTGTTCGGCACCTATTTCCTTTTGGCGACCTTCTCTGCTATTGATATTATGAAATATATGCGTCGTAATAGCTTCATTGACTATCGCGATATATTAGCTGCTCCTTCTGCCCCGTCCATCTCAATTGTTGCTCCTGCTTATAACGAGTCGAAATCAATTGTAGAGAATGTACGATCGCTCCTCAACATCCATTATGTGAATTTTGAAGTAATAATTATTAACGATGGATCAAAAGATGATACTTTAAAGTTAATGATAGATGCATATTCATTGGAGCTAGTTCCGTACGCCTTTGAAGAGAAGATAGCCTCCAAGCCAATTCGAGGAATTTATAAATCGACCATACCTTCACTCAGCAAGTTGACAGTTGTGGACAAAGTAAATGGCGGCAAAGCTGATGCTTTAAATTCTGGAATCAACATTAGCCGTTACGATTTATTTGCAGCGATTGATGTCGATTGCATATTAGAGTACGAGTCATTGTTAAAAATGGTCAAGCCATTTATGGAACAAACTGAGGCGAATAAAGTAATAGCTGTTGGCGGAGTAGTACGAATCGCTAATAGTTGCGAAGTAAATGAAGGGAAAATTACGAAAGTCAACTTACCATCTCAAATTATTCCTCGCATTCAAGTCCTTGAATATATTAGAGCGTTTTTACTAGGGCGAATGGCTTGGAGTAGATTAAACGGGCTAATATTAATTTCTGGTGCCTTTGGAATGTTTGATAAAAGAATAGTTATTGCTTCTGGAGGATATAACCATAATACGGTGGGAGAAGATATGGAATTGGTTATACGGATGCGTAGGTATATGGAAGAGCGAAATGAAAAATATCGTGTCGTCTATTTACCAGATCCATTGTGTTGGACTGAGGCGCCTGACAATTTTAAAATACTAAGTAAACAACGAAATCGTTGGACACGAGGTACAGCCGAAACATTATGGATTCATAAGAAATTAATTTTTAATCCTAAGTACCGATTTTTAGGAATGGTAAGTATGCCGTTTTGGTTTTTATTTGAATACCTCGCTCCTATTGTCGAAACAACAGCATTTTTATATTTAGTAATGATGGCGTTTCTTGGAATTCTAAACGTAGAACTATTTGTCACTTTATTCTTTTTAATTTACGCTTTTGCCATCATGTATTCTACTTCAGCAATACTATTTGAAGAGTTAAGTTTTCACCAATACAAAAAGAAAAGAGACATCTTAAGATTACTTGGAACTGCTTTGATAGAGCCCATTTTTATTCACCCTCTAACAGTTTATTATGCCATACGAGGCAACTTGGATTTAATGACTGGTGTAAAAAATTGGGGCGAAATGAAAAGAACAGGATTCGCCAGAAAGAAATAATTTGTCGTGGCAAACGATTGCTTTATTGTTTTCTATTTAAAAAACTTTCGCGTAACTTTTATTTAAAATGGTTTGCATCATAGGCAAATAAAATTCCCAAAAGAATCTATTTCTATCAGTAAGATCCACCGCATTGTACATTAAAAATTTAAGTCCACTTATTCCTTTTAATTTAGCGAATCGAAATTTTGTGGGGTTATCCGCAAAGTCACCGCAAAAATAATAAAAGTTGTAGTTCACATCTCTGTGAATGACCGCTGGAAAAATCTTAGGTATTCCATTGGCAGAAAGTAAAGCTTCGCCTTCTGGATTTGTTCCGATTACATATTTTGAAATAATCTGGTTGGTGTCATTTTTATTTTTCATAATATCAATCCAATACGGATAAATCATACTTGAAGGAACTCCATATTTTTTTTGATTTTTTAAATCAGTATAAATTAATGGAATGGGGTCTCTTAATTCTTTTCCATTTTCCAATATCAATACACGTCCATCAAAATTAATAAAAAGCATTCCATCATTTTTGAACTTCCACTGTCCATTATTTTCTTTCTTATAGGATCTAACAATCCACTTCGGCAAATCAGGATTATTTACTGTATCTAAACTTCCAATGTATCTGGCCATCCACCCGGTCCATTCTATATTCCACATTTTTTGGAATCGATTTCGCACATCAGTTGGTGTCGGATAACCAATTGTATTAAACTCTGCAATCACAGGTTTTTTATTGGCTTTCATTTTGCTCATCAATAGCAAATCTTTTTCGCTCAAGCCACCATAAATACTTTCAGAGTTATCATTTATATCTCGATGACGATACCATTCATTTCCAAGTACACCATACGTATCTGCAAAGTATGCCAAATCGTAAACTTTAGAAAGACTATCTACTTCTGGTTCATTTAACTTTTCAAAATCATTCAATTCATATTTCTCATCTTCTTTTGGAAAGAACCCAAAATAATCTTTGTTGATATCGTAATAAGAACCGTCAGCTTTGGTGTATTTTTCATAATCCAAAATCCAGTTAATAGATCGATGCTTGAAACTGTTAGTGTTTAGAACCGTTTTATCAACTATTAACAAATTAAGCTTCTTTCTAAAAGAAAATTCCCAACCAATCCGCATCCAAAGCGGTGTGGCGAGTAAGAAGACGATTAAAGTCAAAATTATTCTGCTTTTCATAAAGAACTTGAAGTGTAAGAATTGAGTTGTAAATGTATTGTAATTAAGGAGGTAAAACGAAACAAAAGTCGATCAGAAAGCATAAAAAGATTCACATAAAAGTGTTTAAAACAATGGCTGTAGCTAAAATATTTATTGTAGAGGATGATCACTTCTTAGGAAGTTTAATCAAAAAGACCTTGGAGAAACTAGACAATTGCGAAGTCACTCATTTCATGACGCCAGAGGACTGTTTAAGTAATCTGCACCTCAATCCAGATATTATTTCAATCGACTACATGCTTCCAGGTATGAACGGAATTGAACTAATGCAAAAAATAAAAAATTATAATGAGAACATTCAATGTGTGATGGTTTCTGGTCAAGAAAAAATTGATGTCGTAATTGAAACTTATAGACAAGGAGCTTCCGATTATATCATAAAGAATGACAATGCATTGGTTAATTTGGAGAACTCTGTCAAATCACTTGTCAAGAATGTTTATCTGCGTCAAGAAAATGATGCATTGAAAGAATTAATTATAGATCGAAATAAATACACGAAGATATTAGGCAATAGCAGTCCAGTGTTAAAAGTATTACGCTTGATTCAGAAAGTAGAGAAAAGCAATATTATGGTTTTAATCACAGGACAATCAGGCACTGGTAAAGAATTAGTTTCAAAAGCAATTCACTATAATTCTCAACGTGCGAAAAAATCATTTGTCACAGTGAACATGGGTGCTATACCTGAAGATCTTATAGAGAGTGAATTATTTGGTCATGAAAAAGGAGCCTTTACGGACGCAAGAGATAGACGTATCGGTAAGTTTGAAGAAGCAAACGAAGGAACAATCTTTTTAGATGAAATTGGTGAGATGGATTTGATGATGCAAACAAAGTTATTAAGAGTACTTCAAGAAAAAGAAGTAACCAGAATCGGTAGCAATAAGGCCATAAAATTAGATGTTCGTGTTATAGCAGCAACAAATAAAAACCTAGTTCAAGAAGTTAAAGAAGGCCGATTTAGAGAAGATTTATTTTATCGTCTGCAAGGATTTTTAATTCATCTACCTACCCTAATAGAACGTGGCGACGATGTTGTTCTGTTATCTAAAAACTTCTTACAAGATTTTTGCAAAGAAAACAGAATGCCGAATATTCAATTGAGTAAAGAAGCTGTTAAGTTTTTACTTGATTACAAATGGCCGGGCAACATTCGTGAATTGAAAGCTGTGATTGAACGTGCGGCAATCATGTCAGAAAACAATACTATTCTTCCAGAAGACTTGGTCTTTGCAAGTTAAAAACAAAGATCATATATGATAAATTTTAAATCCCGCCATGGCGGGATTTTTTTTTATAGAAATTATCAAATTCCTTACAACTGTAATAACAGGGACTTATTAATTCAGACAATAAATACAGAATAACGTAAATAGTCAAGTAGAAAAGCACACAATGGAAAAAAATAAAACTAAGACTGGGATGAAGGCTAGATTTCACCTTCGAACAAGACTAACCTTAAGAACAAAAATGATTGTAACAACGGTGACACTTGTTTCCGTCATTGTAGGTATAATAATGTTTTCTACTCTAAATCCTTTTCAATCTACAGCGAAAGCTGAAAGTGAAATCAAGGTGATAAACGTCGAAGATCAACATTTCACCAATGAGATGACAATAGCTGCGCCAGAAGTAAATTCAGAAAAGTTAGTTAATCAGAAAACAATTTTCATTAAGCCAAAGAAAATTGATAATGTACAATAATCGTTAGCCATGAAAAACGTTCAATTGCACTCTCAACTTAGTAATACCAGAAGAATAAAAGGAACTTCCTTTCAATTTTTGCTTCTCTACATCCTTGCGTTGGTTTTATTAATGACGCTCAATTCAATTGCTGCGATTAAAACCTCTATTGCAACAGGCAACTGGGAAAATGCATCTATATGGGTTCCTAGTGGCGTTCCAACACCATCCGATAATATTGTAATTGGTAGAAATACACTTGTCACAACAACAGCAGATCAATCAATCGAATCGCTCATTATAAATCAAGATGGCGAGATGATTATTGGTGGGTCGAAAAGACTTACGATAAGTGGTGAAATCACATTAGATGGCAAATTGAACATGAACAAAGGAATGATCACCATGAAATCAGTAGGCAGATCATTTAATATTAGACCAACCGGAACTTTTATTTGGGATCCAGGAATTAATACATCAGCAGAAGCAACATTATTTTCATCGTGTATTGAACAATTCGAAATTGGAAGTACAATCATTGTGAAAAATTGGTACAACTATTCCATTCCATTTTGTCAAAACATCAATGGAAATTTTGGAAATTTAGAATTGAATTCTCCATCGACCGGAAATTCTATTGTAGAATGGAATCAACAAAACTTATTTGAATCACATAAAATATTCGGAACCCTGACAATTGATCAAGGCTGGATTACTTTAGACAAATCAGGTTCCATCACCAATACTACATTTGGTAATATCTATTTGAAGAATATCAATTCAACATTTTACGGTCACAATGGAAATCACCCTGGAACATTTTCAATTCATTGTTCAAATATTACCAATGAACGTGGAACTTTCTATGGTTTGAATGATGGCAATGGAAATGTTATTGTACAAACTTTTGGAAATTTTATAAATAGTGGAAATGTAAAGATAATTAACAATACGGGAATAATAGGAGTTAGTAATGGAAATGCTACATTAAATATTGAAGGAAGTTTTAATCAAACCTCTGGAGATTGCAGAATCATCTACAACATTGCAACAACAAATTCCGGAATCTTCAATGCAAGTTTTGGGAACTTGACATTAGATGGAGGAATTTTCATGGGTCAAACGGCTTGTCATACTAGCAATCAACAAAGTATATTTCGAGTAAGAAATGAATTCAGAATAAATTTTAGAAGTTCAAGCGATAAATTCAGAGGTACTTCTCTCTCAACAATATCTGGGATTTCGAATAACATGAAATTAAATTTATCTGTTGGCGGCAATTTTATTATTGATGGAAATTTAAATGCAGAAGTGACGAGCTCTGCTTCGGCGGGCCAAGAAATTATAACGATAAATGGAAATATGGAAGTGAACGGTTGTACTACAAATTTGAATTACGGCGCTCCCTCCTCTTCCCATGACAATCAACTGAATATTATTGGAAATCTAATTATGAATAGCGGAGAGTTCTCGCTATCAAAAAATTCAGGTTTGTTTTCAGGATCGATATTAAATAAACTTGTAATCAACGGAGGTTTGGTTTCTATAAAAAATGCGAGCGGAAGCAGCACCTTTACAATTAACCAAGGCTTAATTCAAACTGGAGGAGATTTTATTTTCCACCATAATATTTCAAATCCCACTTCAGATAATATCATAGTGTCTATCAATAAATTATTTATTCAAAGCGGTGGAAATATTAATATGGATGACAATGCACAGAGTTCAGCATTAGGGCATCAACTAAAAATATTTACTGACACAATTCTAGTTTCTGGAAATGGAACAATTTTTAGAACAATTAATACGAACTTAAAAAATTATGGAATTATAAATTACGCAAAAGAAGGAGTAGTCTATTTTCACAGGGCAGGAACTTCACATCAGATCAGAAATATTGTTCAGAACATAGACAGTCATTGCGTGATTGAAGTTGCAGAAAGCAAATTTCAGGTGTGTTCATTTTCTTTACAATCGGAACGAAGCTTGAATATTATTCATGGAGGTTCGATTCAAATGAACAATTCACAAATCGTTTCTAATGATGTTCAAGGAAGTTCAACAATTTATATTGACTCCTTGTCAACATTTGGCTTAACCAATCCTTTTGGATTTTACGATACGAACAACAAAGGCGCAATTAGTTCCAATGGAACAATTAAATATGAGCTGAATCCATTCAGCATAGTAGAATACAATGGAAAAAATAATCAGACACTTACTGGAATTCCATTTGGAAGTTCCTTTGCCTCTTCGAAATATGGAATACTACGAATTGATTTGCCGAATGGAATATCCAATCAAGTAAATCTTAATAATGATTTAGTATTTATTCGCACAAGATTAGAGTTGGCAAATGGCTCAATTAATTTAAACGATAAAACTTTGAATATTGAGAATGGTACTGCGGATGGAATCCGCAAGACAAATGGATTAATAATTAGTGAGGGGAGTTCAACTTCATCTTCAGGATTCATTCGATGGATGAATGTTAATTCCGATAATCATGTAATCCCATTTGGTACAAAAGATGGAAAACTTGTTCCAATAATCTTTAAACCTGTGAGTGGAATTGGTCAGAGTTTTTCAGCTAGCACGAGGAGTACAGAAAAAGATAACCAACCCTACCCATCATCAAATATCACTTTCCCTGGTGGAAGTCCTTATGCGAATGATCAGGTAATTGACCGTTGGTGGAATTTTAATGCTCCCGGAATTGTGGCAGATATTACGTTGACGTATGACAATTCAGAAAATAGTTTATCCCCTGCGTTAGCCAATGAGCAATTAAACATTATTCAATGGAATGGACGAGGGTGGAATATAACTAACGCTAAGGCAAACGGTTCAACAAACAAACCAGGCTCAATATTTATCGCGTCATCAAATATGCTTTCTACATGGACCGTAGCTTCAGTAAAAGTTGCTTCAATAGATATTGATGCTAGTAAAGTAGAAGATGCAGTTAGAGTTAACTGGCACATTCAATCGGAAAAAGGAATTGATCATTTTATTGTAGAGAAAAGTATAGACGCCAATAATTTTATTCCAGTTGGAACTATCTTAGCTTCATTCGATGGAAAGATCCGAGATTATTCGTTCGACGACATTAATTACTCAAATGAATTTAGTTTTTACAGATTAAAACAAGTATCTCCCGATGGCAATTTCATCTATTCAAAAATTGCCAAAGTAGAAACGATAGCATTGAAAAATGGATTAGAAATTGAAAGTGTTTCACCAAATCCATTTACAAGCAGTATCCAGATAAATGTTTCCTCAATCAACAGTCAAGCTATTAAAGTTAGTATTTTAAGTTCGGACGGAAAATTAAAATACAACAACGCTGAACTTTTAGAATCAGGAGAGAATGCATTACAAATAGACAACCTCGACGGATTGCCAACAGGAAATTATCTGTTGATAGTTGAAAATGAAAAAGGACGGAACACAAAAAAAATTATTAAAAATTAATTACAATATACATTTCAAATGAAAAATAAGCAACGCTCGCGCCTACGAAACAAAATCACCACTCGCTTTATGATGGTTGTCGGTGGCTTTTCATTGATGCTCACTATTTCAGCAGGAGTGCTAATCTATTTGAACATTAATTCTACTAGTCAAACAAAAGCTGTAGGCACAGGTGCAGAAGGAAGTGGGATCAATTTAAACAATGGGGATATTCTTTCTGAATATACATTTGAAAAAGAAAATCCACTAACAGCTACACTCGGACCTGATGCAATTTCCATCAGTAAAAGTGCTCATTGTATTTCAGGTGGACGTTCATCGACGAAAGGATTGTCTGCAGGTATAACCGGAAAAGATATAGATTTAGTCTTAGAGGGAAATGAACTTTGGAATCAAGAAGGAATAGACATTAGCATTGACTTTTGTAGAAGCGAAAAAAGTGGTAGTTTTTTCACTCGCGAAAATGGTTTTAACTTTGGAATGGAGAATGGATTTATTTCCATAGCTTATCGACTTGAAAATAAAAAAGGAGGAGTAGAATCCTTCAAAGTAAAAACAGATTATGAAATTCCGCAGGATTTAACTTTTAGAACTTATCGTTTCATGTACAATCCATCAAAGGGCAAAGCAGAAATATTTGTTAATAGTGCAATTATTTGGAGCAATCAACACAATCCGAACACGGCACTATCATGGAAGAATGCTGGCAATGTTACTATTGGAAAAGGAATGAATGCTGATGGAAAAGATATTGCAATTATAGATAACTTGGTAATTAGAACAACTGGAAATACTGCTCCCTTAACAGAATCGTTATTAAATTTTATGTTAGAAGAAAAAGATGGCGGAGTAAGAATTCACTGGTCAACATCTGTCAACGATAAATTAAAATCATTCATGATAGAACGATCTATCAATGGAGTCGATTTCGTAAACATTGCAACAGTCCCTGTTAATCCCGACATAAGTGATAATGATGAATACATTTATACTGACAAAACAAAGGCTGCGAATGGAGTTGTTTATTATAGACTTCGACAAACATTTGCCAATGGTAAATTTGTATTGCATTCCTTAGCGGCCATCAAAATGGAAAGTGATAAAAACTTTGCAATTGAAAAAATAAATCCACAGCCCTTCGATAAAATGTTTGATGTTTCGTATTTCTTACCAGAGTCAGGTCGTGTATGGTTACAAATCAATGACGACACTGGAAAAATAATTGACACACAATCTTTCGAAGCTCCAAAGGGAAAAAACGTGCATGTTTATAGAAACGATAAATTAAAAAACAGTGGCACCTACTCTATTAATTTAATGTTTGACAACAAAAAGATTACAAAATCAATAATTAAAATCTAAAAAGAGTAACTTTTTAAAAAATTCATTTTTATTATCATTTATCAACAAAAGTGTAATTTAGGATCTAAGATTAAATAGATCCAAAATCAAAAAGTAAGTCCCATCAGGAAGCGGTACAGATAAATTATTTTAACCTCTCCATAAATAAGCATAGTTTTATTTT
>JANLRG010000391.1:0-1575 GCA_031361545.1 Bacteroidota bacterium | reverse complement strand
GTTCCCACAATCCAAAGCTATTGATGTTAAAAACCTGCGAAAACAGTTCAAATTCGGCGGCTGGAATCAATTTTTGAAGGGCTTGTTTTGTCCAAACATAAAAAGCGCCTTCTTCCAGTTCTCCTACTTGATTGCTACTGTCGGCATCCAAAGCACAATAAAATCCGCCTTCGGGCGAGGTGAGGTTTTGGTCTAAAAAAGCAATAATTTTCTCGGATACTTCTTGATACAATAAATTTTTAGTGCGCTTAAAGGCATCAGAATATAGGGACAATAATTGTGCATTGTCGTACAGCATTTTTTCAAAATGCGGAACGTGCCATTTTTCATCAACAGAATATCGGCTAAAACCGCCACCAACTGTGTCAAAAAGTCCACCATAGGCCATTTTGGTCAATGTCAAATCTACAAAATCCTGCAGTTCTTGATCATTGTTTTGATGTGCATATCGCATCAAAAATGCATAGTTGTTTGGCATCATGAACTTTGGTGTGCGTGACATTCCGCCATATTCCATATCAAAACTTTTGCGCCAGCGTGCCACCAAATTCTCTAAAACATTTTTATCAAACGCAATATCACTTTGATTCGCTGACTTGTTTATCAAACTAATTGTTTTGATGCCCTCATGAAGTTTTTTGGCATATTCAACAATTTGGTCTGTAGCATAGCCGTATGCTTCACCATTGTCCATAATTGTAGTGATATCTTTAAAGCTAACCCCTGGTTTTGGCCAGTCTTGTACCTCAGAAACATATTGTTTTAAATCCATCTTATTATTTCCTCCTAATTACTATATCCCAATTGAGTTTTAATCCATAATTTTAAATGATTGAAATCATCATATAATAAAAGCTTTTCGACCTCTATTCTAGACAATCTAGCCTGATACAATTGACTTGTTTCAATATCTTGTTTACTTGGTTGACTCGCAATCGTTATTATACCATCATCTTCGTTAATAAATCCTAATTCTAAAAATACTTTTAGCATAAATTTTAATGAATTCGCTTTAATATTGAGAAAGTCACACAACATCATACCTTCAGTTGCTAAATTCGTTTCCTTTTTATTAATTAATGCTTTATAACATTGTTTAAATAAACTGATACTTGGCATACCTTCAAAATAAATAGACATTTTATGTTGAAATACAAGATAAATTTGAGATATTTGTGTTTGTTGTAATGTACTTTTTAATTCATCAAGTGTATTCGGTAAATCTCTAAATACTATTTTATCATATTCAACAGGTATAACTTCTCCATAGTAGAACTCATTGTCATATGATTTATGAACTTTTGAAAGAATGACAAAAGCTGTTGATAGATCAATATTTAAGAAATTTGTGTTCTTACTTTTACTTCGATAATCTAATATTTGCATTGTATCCATAGCTATATCTTGAACAATGATCTGCGGCGTTTGATTACCATTCCATTCATTGATTTGCAAGTTACCTATTAAGTTTACCGTTTGACCGTTATCTAATTGTGTTGCATATGCACCATTTTGCCAAAATAAAGCTGGTAAAGTAGAATCACCTAACGTCATCTTCAAATGATTTTGTTCTTT
>JANLRG010000287.1:0-23608 GCA_031361545.1 Bacteroidota bacterium | reverse complement strand
CGGAAGAGATTGGTGGGTTTTCGCACCAAGGTATATGAATGGGATAGAGTATGAATATTTGATAACTCCCGACGGAATTCAAGGGCCTTGGCAAAAAAATTTGATTACTCATCGTGATAATTGGTTTGGACAAGCAGTCTTCAATCCAAAAGGAAATAAGTTCGCGTACTATGAACCACATGGCGATTTGGATATTTGGGATTTTGACAGGTGTTCCGGAGATTTTACAAATCAGGTGCACATAGATATCAATGATTCAGCGGCGGGCGGTGGAACTTCTTTTTCACCTAGTGGTAGGTATCTATATATTTCAAGTCAGAATTATATTTATCAATTTGATATACAAGCCTCAAATATTGATAGCTCAAAAATAATCGTAGGTGTTTATGACGGATTTACTTTTCAGGGTATTGCTTCCAATTTTTACCTTTCTGCAATAGCACCTGACAACAAAATATACGTTAATTGCGGTAACGGATCATTAGTACTGCATGTAATAAACAATCCGGATAACGCAGGGTTCTCATGTAATTTTTGCCAACATTGCCTTTCCTTACCGGGATTAAATGCTTTCACAATCCCAAATCATCCGAATTATTTTTTAGGCGCAGATTCAACAACCATTTGTGATACGGTTACCTTTACACCTACAGTGAAAACAACTTCACTGGAATCCCTCTCTTTGTTTCCAAATCCAATAAAGGATATCCTTTACATCAATCTTACCATGACAGAACCGGTGAAGGAAATAAAAATTATAAATTCATTAGGAGTCATCCAGCCGGTTCTATTTGTAAAAGTTAAAAACGGCGAATACTTGCAGTTAGATATGAGTTCATTTGCCTCCGGCATTTATTTTGTGCAAGTAGCTACTTTAAAGGAATTGGTGACGAGAAAAGTGATTAAGGAATAGATAGAAAATTTTATAAAACTGACCAATCAAAAATTAATTATGTTCAAAAGTCCTTAGGCTAAATCCGAAGTTGAATTCAATAATGAAAATGGTAAAATCTGGTTATGGGAAAAATTAAAATTAAATGTTCATTTATCAAAGTCCTAATTCTTGATGCAAGAAAATAATTAATATTCAACACTGTTATTCTAGGTTAACTGCAAACGGTTGTGGGGTTAAATTCGAATAGATTAACTAGACTTGTTATATGCCAGGGTAAAATTAGAAATATCGTCTACCATGGTGAAACGACGAGACTGATTGACCAAGTTTAATGAGTGTCCCCTCAAGTGTCCCGCCGTAAAAAAGAATCAAAATATTTAGCTGATAATCAATGAATTATGGGAAGTAAAGTGCACCCGGAGGGAGTCGAACCCCCAACCTTCTGATCCGTAGTCAGATGCTCTATCCAATTAAGCTACGGGTGCAAAATCTCTCAGAAAAAACAAGACTCTCTTTTTCCCTAAATTTAAGGCCGCAAAGATATATTAAAATTGAACTATTCAAAGAATATTCTCTTGCTATTATTTTTTGCCTTTATAGTACTTCATTGCTGTTGGCATAAATGATTGAAGATCTTTTATCCTTGTTGCATCACTTGGATGAGTGCTTAAAAATTCTGGGGGTTTAGCTCCACCTTGGGAAGACATTCTTTGCCAAAAAGGAATTGCTTTTTGAGGATCATAGCCCGCCATTGCGGCAAAGATCAACCCTAACTTATCAGCCTCTGTTTCGTGTGTCCTGGAATAAGCTAACATTCCCAAACCTGACCCAACTCCATAAGAAGTCAAAAATATATTTCTTGTCTCCGCACTTTTTTGTGATAAAGCTAAATCTAATCCCATTCCGCCTAACTGTGTTAGTAACATCTGGCTCATCCGCTCATTTCCGTGTCTTGCAACGGCATGTGCGATTTCATGGCCCATAACAATGGCTAAACTTGTTTCGTCTTGAGTGAGTGGCAGTATTCCAGAATAAACGACAACTTTTCCGCCTGGCATACACCAAGCATTCACTTCTTTTGAGTTGACCAAATTGAACTCCCATTTGTAATTAGCAACTCTGTCCCCCATTTTATTTTGATTCAAATAATTAATAACAGAACTTTGAATTCTTGCTCCGATATTTTTCACCATCATTGCTTCAGGTGTTCCTGTTACAGGAGGATTTGTTTTTAAAAAATCAGAATAATTAGCAAGACTCAACGAAACCATTTGGCTTTCCGGTAACAGGTTTAGCTGGCTTCTATTGCTAATGGGCACCTTACTACACGCAGTAAGGAAAATTAAAAGTCCGAGTGACTTAATAAGAGAAGATTTCATGATTGTAGGTTTAAAATGATTTCCAGTGTAATACTAAATTCTGTACCAAAAGTACAGAAACGGATCAAATTTATTGCTACCTATCTTCTAAAAAATGATTCCCGAATCAGAAATTAAATTCAAATCTGCCTGAGATATCCCTTTTAAACCAAAGTTTCGTGCAATTGAAAATAGTAACAGAAAAATAAGCTGGTAGAAAAATGAATTTAGTGAGTAGATTGAGATTTCATCAATTTTCTTTACTTTTACATACTGAAATTTGAAAAAGATGACTGAAATCAATCACACATACGACCCATTATTAGAAGAGGTACTTCAGGAAGAAGTAACCGAAGCCCGTGTTAGAGATTTGATCATTTATAATGATGATATTAATACGTTCGATTTTGTTATTGAGGCTTTAGTAGAAATTTGCAAGCAAGATCAGTTACAAGCTGAGCAATGCACTTATATTATTCACTACAATGGAAAATGCACAGTGAAATCGGATTCATTTTCTAATTTAAAACCAATGAAAGACGCTCTATTAGATAGAGGCTTATCTGCCGTTATTAAATAAGTTCTGTTTTATCAATTAGGCTGTTCTATTTATTTTTTCATTTCATCAGTAATTGGTATTCTTTTACCATCCTTGAGAGCAACAACAAAAGCATCTGTTATTCCTTTAGATATTATTTCCTCTTTGAGCAAACTTGCACTGGAGAAACTTGCGGAATTTCCCGCATAAAAAATATGCAATCCACGATCGTCTGTTAACTGTGTTATTCCTTTATCTGCTACAGTTAAAAAAGTAACAACAGATGAAAACGGAATATTATTTTTGAACGCACCTAATTGAACTCGGTATATAATTTTTTCATCTTTAACAGTTGGAGCAATGGAAGCTAAATTAACATTCAGATTTTTCTGTCCATCCTTAGGAGTAGTTTCCAAAGAAGTAGAAGCGCTTGATGAAGCAATAATTTTTCTCTCTGCGCGAGGAACACTTGCTAGAGATGCTTGTACTCCATTTCTGTACACTACAATAAAAGCATCTTTGACACCACCATTACGAGCTACTCTCTTAATTGAATCGGCACTTGAATAATCGTTGTAATGATCAGAAGTAAATCGATAAAGATTTGTTTTGATTTGCTCTGTAAACAAAGGCATTAATTTTTTCAAGCCATTGGGAACTATTGCAGATTTAAATACACCAACTTGAACTGCATATTCAAGAGCTGCAAATTTTGTTTTTGCACTGGCGGCATTTTCACCATAAAATGTTTTCTCGTCCTCATCAACTTTATTGTTTCTGATAGAAGCAATATTTTCTGGACGAATATTATTTGCTCTTAACAGTGACATTTCTCTTTGAGATGTTTGAACGTACAATGGATCTGGTTTCGATTTATTACCTGTTATCATTGCATAAGCTTCATTCAAATCTATCCGTTTACCATTCAAGTAGGCCACAACAAAAGCATCTTTGAAACCTCTTAGTTGCATTTCCTTTTTTACCACTATTGCTGGTTCAAAAGTTTGGAACAAACCAACACAATAACGAATCCATTCCGGACGAGTTGTCTCTGCAGAAATTGGTTGCACGCCTTCAAATTTTTCAACAGGAATAGCTTTTCTAAATGCCCCAATTTGAACCTTAAAAATTAATCCATTCGGTAGTGATGGATTCATAGGAATTGGATTTGCTTCGGAATAAATTGATGACTTTGCAATGCTAAATGAATTCCTTCCAAAATCTTTCACTGTACTTTCAGAAAAATCAGTTGTTGGAATTATTCCAGATGTTTTTAAATCTATAGAAAAATTTGTCTTAGTATTATTAGCAGCTATAGTAAGTGCACTAGTATCAGTTGTAGTTGATTTGACATTCGATGTAGAAACTGGATTCAATACATCATCTTGCTCATTGGTTAAATCACCTGATTTGACTTCGACCTTAGTTGCATTAGTTGGAAGTATTCTTCCCGGAATGGCAATTCGTTTGCGTAAATCAATCATCGCAGTATTTAATTCTTTTACTTCGCCAGTTTTCTTTTGAGCGATTGCAAATTTCTCTTCAGATTCTTTTTCATTTTTCTTAGAAGAATCACGATAAGCATCAGCTTTAATAAATATTTGTGCTTTCGTTGGACGATCTTGCTCCACTTCTGCCTGATCCATTAATTTGTTTTGTTGTTGCTTCTGATCTACTGCCAATTTATTTTGATTAACAGCTTCCGCAAATACATCTATCGTCTCAACTTGTTTCGCAGTTATTTTTTTATTGACATCAACATACCTTGGAAAGTCTGGATGCTTTAGGTTAATGCCAACTGTATCAATTTTTATTTCCTCAGTTCCATTTGGTGTCACAACAGAAAAGGTGGTCATTTCAGCAACTTTAGCTGCTTCTTCTGAACTCAATGTATAGTCTATTTCAGAAGAAGCATCGTCCCTAGTGGTTTCCTTGTTTTCATTCCCTGATTTAGATAAATCCTCACTTCCATTCTCGGAAGTTTTTTGACTTTCACTTATTCCTGTTTGATCATTTAATCTTGCTCTATTGTTGTCGCGAGAAGAATTGGTTGGCAAAGACGAATTATATGCAATGACTTGCTCATTAATCTCCATTTTTCTTTTCACATCCGGATCAATTTGTTCGGCTGATTTCAATTGAGCAACAGCTTCACTAAACATTGAATTAGATTGTTCAGATAATTGGTTTGAAACATAAATTAAACTATCCCGCTCTGGAGAAGATTTAGTAACAACAACTCTATTTTGAAGTTCGACCGATTGATCAGAAAGTTGTTTAGATTTGCTATATTTATTTTTATACTCCTGATAAGCAATTCTTGCTTCTTCGTTCACTGGTTGAATCTTTAAAGAATTAATATTGTCAGGAATTTGAGAAATGGCTTCTGCTGGTGGAACAAATGGTTTACTTGACTCACTCACCGATTTTTCACTAGTACTGGTAGAGATGGCGAGTTTTTCATTTGTACTATTGCTGTCGTTACTTGAAAAAGTATTTCCTGATGTATCCTGCATTTTTATGGTGGTTGAATCTACTTTTGAACTACTCGTATGATCTGCATTGCTTTTTGAATATGATTCAGGTTTATTAGTTTGAATAGTAGTGCTAGATGTAGATTCGCTATTTTTTGTCCTAACCTCCTTTGGCAAATTTGTCGAAGTTAGATTTTTCTCTTTTTCATTTTTAGACACAGAAGTACTTGACTGTGTTATTTCATTTTTAGGATTGTTTGGTTCCTTCAAAGATCCTTTTGACGAATCTGCTAATATTTCATTCTTCTTTTCGTTTTTTCCTCCAGGAGAATCTGAGTTTGTAATTTCATTTTTGATTTCATTCGTTGAATTGTTTTGTTCAATTGTTGATTCTCCTGCTGAATTTGTTGGAACTAGATTTTTATTTTCATTTTTAGAATCATTAGAACCTGATTGTGCAATTTCATTTTTGATTTCATTTTGAGAATTGTTTGGTTTGAGTGCAGCTCCATCTGACGAATCTACTGGATGCTCCGCAAGATCATTTTTAATTTCATTTTTAGAATTTATTTCAATCAATGAGTCTGATTTTATAGAAACATTGGCAGCATTATTATTTTGAATAGCCAAAGATGAATCTGAAAAAGTTTTTTCAACTACATCCGGATTAGTTATTGATGCGTCATGATAAACAATCAATGAATCTTGAATAGATTGATTGGATGATTGTTTGATTGATTCTTTAATTGCAACTTTGTTTGAATTACTTGAATCCTGATTGATTCTTTCACTTATCGAATTTTGAGATGGGCCTTGAATTTGTTGGGATTCATTTTTTAGTGACAATTTCGAATTTTCTTGTTGACCATCATTATCTTTAGCAACATCACCTATCTTACTTTGCAAAGGTGGCGCAGAATCTTTGTTCTTCGTTTTAGAAGTTGCTGTTGCAATTGTAGTTGAATCGCTTGAATTTTTTCCTTTCATTTCTGAAGGAGAAATTGATTTGACTACAGAATCACTTTTGGTTGTGCTTACATTTTTTGGAGGCAAAGTTGTTGCTTCTTTAGAATACTTGTCGATTGATGTTGTTGAAATAAAATCTGAATCATGGGAAACAGGAGTTTCATCTGGTGACAATTCTTTTATTTCTTCTGACTTAACAATTGTATTGTCGGCTACAGTAACTTTAGAATTATCTTGCTGGACTGTTTTTGATAATGGATTAGAAATCGTTGTTTTTTTACTATTGACTTTGCTAGATTTATCATTGATAGTAGCCAAGAGCGCATTCGCATCAGCTTCAGAATTCTTGGCTTCCATATCTTTTGCCGCCACCGCTACTTCCATATCAGCAGCTTGTCTTCTCATGTTATCAGCATCTGTTTTCAAATCATAAGCTTCATTTAAATAACTTGATTTTTCCGATTCATTTGCAGTCTCGGCCTTTACAGTCATTTGATCAGCTAAACTGTCTCTTTCTTTTGAAGCGGCATATAATTTCTGCACCTCTCTACTTAAACTATCTGCTTCCTCCCTCGTGTTTTTTGCGTCAAGAGTTGCGATGTTTGCTAATTCTTTATTGTCAATTGTTACTTCATAACGTGACGACTTTTTATTTTCACTCTCTACTTCAACACTGCGTTTTTGTTCTTCTTGTTTTTGTTGAATCTCTTCTGGAGTTGGACCAGTAGCCAATGAAGGATCATAACCATCTTTCTTTTCAATCTTTATGACATTCGGATTTACTGAATCTGAATCTTGAACAAGCGCTAAATCTTTTTGACCAGTTCCCGGTTTAGGAACATAAACAGTTTCATTGTTAATTTGAACCTTCATCAAAGAAGTTGAATCATTATTACTACCAATAGAACTTGTAAGTACAGAAGTTGGTTGGTCGTTAGGCTTTGAGGAGGCTAAATAAAAATAATTTTCAAGTATTAACTCTTCACCAGATTTGTCTTTATTTACTTTTACAATCTGTTTTAATTCAGTTGTATTAATTCCAGAGGGCAAAGTAAATTTTTCAGCATGTGGAAGATATCCACCACCTTCAATAAGTAAAACATAATCTTGTCCAGGTGTTAAAGTAATTTCATACTTTCCAGTCCGAGGATCAGTATAGACAGAAGTAACAATACCTTCGCCACCTGCTTTTAAAACAGTTACTCTGGCATCGCGTCGAACTCTTTGATCAAGTGGTGTATAATATCCAGAAATTGTAACTAGCTGCTCGCCCCCATTAGGAATTTCAATTTTTCTTAGATCATATTCCTTTTTCGAAGACTCCAAGGATGTAGAATAATATGCTTGAGCTCCATTGTTAACAGGCACATAAAGGTAATCGTCGCCAATTGTGTTTATGGGCCAACCTAAATTTTCTGGAGTTGACCATTGTCCAGTATTAAAATTAAATTGCGATTTGAAAATGTCGTAACCACCAATGCTCTTCTTACTCTTCGATGAGAAATATAATGTTCGGCCATCTTTATCGAGATAAGGGAAATCTTCATTTTCTTCAGAGTTAATTGTTGAACCCAAATTTTCTGGCTCAGACCATTGACCATCGGGTTGTCTTCTAATTATAAATATATCTTTTCCTCTATCTCCTTTTTTTCCATAGCTAGAAATATAAATCGCTTGCTTATTATTTGCAATAAACATGACAGGATTTAATTGCTTGTCTTTGTCCATTGTCGTTAAAAACTGATCAGCAGAAGGAACTATTTTTCCGTTGGCCAAACTCCAATCATAATAATTATAAAATTCATTTCGAATAACTTCTTTAGAACTTACAATGGTGATAGCTTTTCTACTTTTTAATAACTCAATAGCATTATAACAGTTGGCCTTCAAAGTTGACGAATCAAATTTCTTTTGCTTTGAAGCACTTGCAATCGATTCAAATTTATTAAATGAATGAAGTGCATCTTCAAATTTACCAATTACCATGTATGATTGGCCCAAATAAACCCAAACCTCTTCTGGATTGAGAGGATCCTTCGCTGCTCTTTCAAGATAATCAACGGAATTGGATTTTGGCTTACCCGCGATTAAAACTGAAACTCCATAACGGTAATTATAAGTAGTGTTCTTGGGATACAAACTCAGTAGTTGAGAATAAGGGGAAAGTGCATTTTCAAAATCTTCAGATGAAAATGCTTTGTCCGCCTGTTTCTTAAGTTCATCCTCAGATGAAACATTTTGTGCAAATACATTTGAACAAACGAAAATAAAAAAGAAAAGAATCCGGAGAATTTGTCCGGTAGATTTATCAATCACTTAGAGCGGTATTTATTCGATAATTATACTAAATAAGCAAGCAATTGTTTCTGTTAAGAATAAATGAAACCGGCTGTACTTATTACTGAAGTACAAATATATTTCTATTTTTTCGAAACTTTGATGAATGATGCAACGAATAGTGAATCTGATTTCATTTCATACCCTTCTAAGGTTTTCATCTCTTTCAACTCTAAAGGTAACTTATCCAAAAAGTATGCAACATTCTCTTCGTTTTCAGCAGCAAAAACAGAGCAAGTGCTATAAATAAGCTGACCATTTTCTCTTAAATTGACAATTGAATTCTCAACCAGCTTTCGTTGAAGCGGCTGATAAAATTGCAAAACATTTTTCGCGTGATTATTTAATAAATGTTCAGGATTGCGGGCCCATGTTCCACTTCCAGTGCAAGGAACATCAGCAATAATTCCATCAAATCGATCACCTGGATCAATAGACTTCTTTGTTAAATCTATTTTTTGAATCTCATATCCACTGAAGTCGTTTTTTCTCATTCGATGAGAATAGTTTTTCAGAATATTTTCTCGAATATCCGTGGCCAAAATATAGATTTGCGATTCCTTGTCAATTAAAGCCAAACTTTTTCCTCCACTTGCAGCACACATATCCCACCACTTATCATCTTTTTTAGGGTTAAAAAAATCAGCAATCTTTCCAGAATTAATATCTTGAATTTCAAAATTACCAGCAACAAATGATTTCAATTGTTCGAGATTTTGAGTTGGGTTAAATGAAATAATAGTTGTTCCTTCATCTTGAAAAGGAATTTCAAGCGATTTTAATTCGTCGATCACAACATCTTGAAAACTTTTTTTTATTCTGATCCAAACTCTCGGCTGAATCAATAATGATCTTTCAAATTTTTCTTTAATAATTTGGCCTCCTAGAAGTTGATGTTCTGTAAATATTAAATCAAGACTAAAATCAGGGAATTGTGCTTTCACTAATTCTATTTTCCTGTCAAGATCTAAACCTATATCATTAATAGAAAAAACAGAATTATTAGAAATTAAATAGTCAAGTGAAGGACTATTTTTTTCAGAACAAAGAAAAGCTGCGATTGCTAATCGATTGATGAAATTTTCTTGAGGCAAGTTTTTTCCAATTCTCAAGTAATTAAAACAAAAGTCTCTTGTTTCTCTTCGATCCCTCGCACCCATTTGTCGATTAGCCCTGAAAAATTCTTTCAAATAAATCGCAAAAGGCTTGGCAAAATCATAAGCAAGAATCAGATTCTTTACTCGGTCGTAAAGTATATTTTCACGCATTTTTTTTTATATAACTGATAGAAAGAAAATTATAGATTAGAAAAAACTTTACTTATATTATTTTCGATCCGATATTCGATCGATGAAGTTTCGGCACGTACAAATTTTGATCCTGTTAGTTTTTCATATAATTCGATATATCTCTCTGAAATTTCATGAACCCATTCGTCCGACATGAAAGGTATTGTTTGTCCTTCTTTTCCTTGAAAATTATTTTCAATTAACCACTTTCGTACAAATTCTTTAGAAAGTTGTTTCTGCTCCTCACCTTTCGATTGTCGTTCAGAATATCCATCCAAATAAAAATATCTTGAAGAATCTGGAGTATGTATTTCATCAATCAAATAAATTTTATCATGTGATTTCCCAAATTCATACTTTGTATCTACTAAAATTAATCCTTGATGGGCTGCAATTTCTGATCCTCTTTGATACAAAGCTGAAGTATATTTTTCCAGCACAGAGTAATCATCTGGAGACACCAATCCCTTCTTAAGAATTTCTTCTTTTGATATATCCTCATCATGACCATGAGAAGCTTTTGTAGTTGGAGTAATGATTGGCTGTGGTAAACGATCATTCTCATTCAAGCCCTCGGGCAAATTAACCCCGCAGACAGATCTTTTTCCAGCTTTATATTCGCGAGCGGCATGACCAGAAAGATAACCTCTAATTACCATTTCAACTTTGAATGGTTCACATTTCTTTCCAATTGTTACATTCGGATCTGGGTGACTGATCACCCAATTTGGAACGATGTCATTCGTAGCTTCCAACATTTTAGAAGCAATTTGATTGAGCACTTGTCCTTTAAATGGTATAGCCCTTGGCAAGACAACATCAAAAGCAGAAATGCGATCAGTAACAACCATCACTAGAAGTTCTTCAAATGCATATACATCTCGAACTTTCCCTTTGTAAAAAGATCTCTGTCCTGGAAAATTAAAATTAGTTCCAGAGAGAGCAGTTTCTAATTTCATTTATTTGTTGTAAGCTTCAATAAAATCTTTTACCAATTTATGACGAACAACATCTTGCGTATCCAGATAAATGAAATCTATTCCTTTCACATTACTTAATATTTTTATGGCTTGAACAAGGCCCGAAGGTTGATTTCTTGGAAGGTCAATTTGAGTGATATCACCAGTTACAATAAACTTAGCAGCAGGTCCCATTCTTGTCAAAAACATTTTCAACTGACTCTCGGTCGCATTTTGTGCTTCATCAAGAATAACGAATGCATTATCTAATGTTCGACCTCGCATAAACGCAAGCGGAGCCACTTCAATGACTCCACTTTCGATATAGCTTTTTACTTTTTCGCCTTGGATCATATCGTATAAAGCATCATAAAGTGGACGCAGATAAGGATCTATTTTTTCTTTCAAATCGCCCGGAAGAAAACCCAGATTTTCACCAGCTTCAACAGCCGGACGCGTTAAAATAATTCTTTTTATTTCTCTGTTTTTCAAAGCGCGCACAGCTAAAGCGACAGCAGTATAAGTTTTACCAGTCCCGGCGGGGCCTATTGCAAATAAGATGTCATTCTTTTCAGAACTCTCCACCATCTTTTTCTGGTTAACAGTTCTAGCTCTCACCATTACTCCATTTTGTCCAAAGACTAAAACATCGCCATTAGCTCCGGCTGGTGTTGTGTCATTTTTATTTCCGCTTTCAGCTAAAAAATGTTCGACATTATCAGGAGTAAGACTACCAAATTTTTGATAGTGTTGAATGAGACGATTTATTTTTTCACTGAATGTGAGAATATTTTTTTCGTCTCCGATTACTTTTATTTCATTTCCTCTTGCAATCAATTTTAGTTCAGGGAATTTTTTGCGAATGACTTCAAGGTTGCTGTCATTCACTCCGAAAAATTCTACTGGATTAAAAGTATCAATTGGGATTACGACTTCGCTCAAAATGTTTGGGTTTAGATTTGTAGATTATAAGAACAAGTTATTACCGTTCCACTCTTAATAAGTATTAACTTTTACGTTTCAATACTAAATAAAACTCGGTACTTTTGGATTTCATCTCATCATAAGTTATCAACATCGCTTGCATACTATCTCTCTATGCCAATCCTAACTTTGACCACCGACTGGGGAATTTGCGATCCTTCTGTGGGATCATTTAAAGGATCTTTACTGAGCAGAAATCTGGCTTTACAGATTATAGATATTTCACATGGTATTCGCCACTTTGATACCTTAACAGCAGCTTATGTTATAAAAACGACTTTTCGTAAATTTCCTAAAGGTACAATTCATTTTATAGGTTTATGTGGTGAAGAAGATCAAAACATCGACTGTCCTTATATTATTGTAGAAACTGAAGACCATTTTTTAGTCGGATATGACAGCGGGGTTTTTAGTTTAATTCTTGATAACGCAGAATCAAAAAAAATATATTCCATTAAGGCTGCCAATCATGGAGAGAGGAAAAGAAACGAAGAATTAATTTTAGACGCATTAATTGACTTAACCAATGGAAAATCAGCCGCAAAGATTGGTGAATTAAAAGAAAGTTATGTTATAAATTATTTCGCATTTCCTACTATTGACGCAAATGCCATAAGAGGAACAATTATTTACATTGATTCATTCGGAAATGCCGTTCTAAATATTTCAAAAGAAGTGTTTTACAAGGAATGGAAAAACAGACCTTTTGTAATTTATATGAGACGTTCCGAATACATAATTACCAAGATTAGCTCATCCTATGAAGATGTCCCTTATGGAGAAATAGTAGCATTTTTCAATAGCAATGATCAATTAGAAATTGCACTCAACAAAAGTAAAGCAACTGGGTTATTAGGTCTTAAAGTAATGGATGCCATCAGAATTGATTTCAAATGATTACACGCATTGTTAAAATGAATTTCAGAGCAGAAAAATGTGCCGAATTTGAAGAAATATTCTCTGTTAGCCACCAAAAAATCAGTTCCTTTAAAGGCTGTTTCGGAGTTAAATTATTGCGTGACCTGCAAGATTCAACCACGTATTTTACGTATTCTTTTTGGGACAATTTAGAATCATTAGAAAAGTATAGAAATTCAGATTTGTTTAAATCAACTTGGCAAAAAACCAAACCCTTATTTAGTGTTCCGGCACAGGCTTGGAGCTTGGAAGAAATGTTAAAATAAATATGTTAAATGAGGCTGAAACGTTTGATGGTATTGGTTTTTGGGTTAATATTGCTATCAGAAAAGTCATTGGATGAATGGAAGATTTTTTCTTTGGTGAAGTATAATAATCAACTGGCCATATATTACCAATCATTAACAAAAAAATTTGAGTAAAAGGATTTAAATTCAATAAATTTACAACATTCCAGTAAACACAACTAAAGAGAAAAAAACAAACGAGAATATGAAGAAAAATATTTACCCTGCAAAATTTACTAAGAATGTTTGGAAGAATCTCAGTATTCTTTCCCTCTTGTTTTGCTTCCTTGGAATTAATTCTTCCAAAGCGACTCACATGGCCGGTGCTGATTTAACCTATCAAAGTATTGGTGGCAATCAATATATTGTTACTTACACGCTTTACCGTGATTGTTTTGGTATTACTGCACCAACTACAGTAACTTTAAATTTAAATTCTGCATCTTGTAGTAATTTCAGTCAGACTTATACATTGAACCCAGATTCAGGTACGGGTACAGAAATCTCTTTAAATTGTCCTGGTGTCGCAACAACATGTAATGGTGGTAATGCACCTGGAATTGAAGCGTGGTCATATTCAGACACGATTGCATTACCATTTGCCTGTCCTGATTGGAACTTTAATGTTTCTAGCTGTTGTCGAAATGCAGCAATCACGACTATGCTAAATCCTGGAAGTGATGGTCAGTATATCGAAGCTTACTTAAACAATGTTGGTGGGAATAATAACTCACCTACTTTCAGTAATTACCCTGTAGCTTTCCAATGCATCGGACAAAATAATTTTTATAATCATGGTGTAATTGATGCTGATGGAGATTCACTAGTTTATTATTTTATTCCTCCACGTACAGGTCCAAACACAAATGAGGCTTATGCTACAGGTTATTCAAGTGCCAATCCATTAACTTCTTCTCCTGCTGTTTCTATCAATTCGTCAAATGGAGACATCTTTACTCATCCTACTCAAAGCGAAGTTGGTGTTGTTGCTGTTCTAATTCAAGAGTACCGTGCTGGTATTTTGATTGGTTCTGTAATGCGTGACATTCAAATCTATACTGTTGCCTGCTCTAATACATTGCCTTCAGCTTCCGGAATTAATGGAGGTGCTAGCTTTAATACTTCAGCTTGTACAGGTGGTCAATTGTGCTTCGACATCATTTCAAATGATGCAGATCCAAACCAAATATTAACAATGACTTGGAATCATGCTATTCCAGGCGCTGCATTCACAACAACAGGAACACCAAATCCAGTTGGCCATTTCTGTTGGGCACCAACAGCTGCAGACGCAAGACCTCAACCTTATACCTTCACTGTAACAGTTCGCGATAACGCATGTCCTTCTAATGGAGTTCAAACCTATAGCTTTACAGTTACAGTTTCGGATATGGGAATTAGTGTGACATCGACACCAAGTGTTGCTTGTAATGGAAACCATAATGGTTCAGCATCAGCGACAGCCTCTGGGAATCCACCACTAACCTATTTATGGACTTCGGCTCAACTTCCTACCGAATTGACTTCATCTACAATATCACATTTGCTGGCAGGAATGTATACAGTAAACATTACTGACGGTGCTGGTTGCGTTGGATCGCAAATGGTAACTATTACGGAACCACCAGTATTAGTTGTATCAGCAACTGGAATAGATGCTGGTTGTGGCGGAATTTTTGGAAGTGCCATGGCTTCAGCAAGTGGTGGTTCTGGAGCAATCAATTATTTGTGGAACACTTCGCCAGCTCAAAATGGACCCAATGCTATTGACTTAACAAGTGGCTTATATACGGTGAGTGTGACTGATGCTCATAACTGTCATAGTTCTGCTTCAGTTAATATTTTAAATCATACACCAGTTTCATTTAGCATTGCTTCTACTCCTGCAACATGTATTGCAAATGATGGATCAGCTACTGTAACTCCAACTGGCGGAAGTGGAAACTTCACTTATGTTTGGACACCAAATGTTTCTTCAACAGCTACTGCGACAAATTTAATTACTGGAACTTATTCTTGTATAGCAACAGATGTTGTAAGTGGATGTTCACAAAACTTAAATACAATTGTAAATAACAGTGCTGGAATTTCTGCCGCCACTATTTTATTGAACGATGCAACTTGTCAAAATGGTGATGATGCATCGGATATGGTAGATATTACTGGTGGAGTTGCTCCTTATACTATTTTATGGTCAAGTGGTGAAACAACAGCTACAGCATTGAACCTTTCTACCGGTGAACAAACTGTAATGGTAGAGGATTACCTTGGTTGTAGAGCATATGCACAAGTTGAAGTGAATTATGTTAACTCAGCACCTGCTGTCGATCTTGGTCAAGATTCAGCAGCTTGTACAGGAACTGCTGTAGTTTTAGATGCTGGAGCAGGTAACACTTATCTTTGGTCAGACAATAGTACAAGTCAAACATTAACTGTTTCTACTGCTGGAACTTATTCCGTTCTAGTAACTAACCAAGTTGGTTGCGATGCTTTCGATGCAATCAATATTAGTTTTGTAACTTGTATGGCTCCTCATTCAAATCCAAGTGTGAATGTTAGTCCAGTATCAATCTTCCCTAACCCTGCTCGAAATGAAATTCGAATAAACGTTAGCAAAATTATTAATTCAGAAGTGTCAATTAACATTACCGATATCTTAGGTAATCGTGTTTATTTCTCTACTGAAACTTCTGGATATGGATATTCTAAAGCAATTGATATTAACAACCTGAATGCTGGTGTTTATACAGTAAAAGTTTCTTACAATGGAGAAATCAACACTTCCCGCATTGTAAAACAATAACATAACCATAGTTATCTTCAGAAAAGAGGCTATCCATTTGGGTAGCCTCTTTTTTTATCTCCTTATTTTACAAAACGTTTCAGAGTTGCATTACTTTTAAAATATGAGTTGTTAATGAAATGATCAAAACTCTAAAAATGAACATCAGTACTTTGGTTTAAAAAAGTAATTTTACGCCTCAATTAATTCATTGTGACCGCACTTCTTAAAAAAGAAATCAATAACTTTTTCAGCTCTCTGATAGGTTATATTGTAATCATTGTTTTTCTTCTCGCCATAAGTCTTATCATGTGGATTTTCCCAGGCGCAGAATACAATGTGATTGAAAGTGGCTATGCAACTATTGATACGCTCTTTGTTATAGCTCCTTGGGTGTTTTTATTTTTAATTCCCGCTATAACGATGAAAATGTTTGCCGAAGAATCAAAAAGTGGAACTATCGAAATTTTATTGACACAACCATTGTCCGATTTGCAAATCGTTTTTGCCAAATATTTTGCTTCCGTATTGTTGGTTATAATAGCATTGATCCCTACCGTCATTTATTATATCACTGTTTATCTACTCGCAAATCCTGTGGGGAATATTGATTCAGCTGGAATAGTCGGATCATATATTGGATTACTTTTTCTTTGTAGCGGTTTTGCTTCCATTGGGATTTTCTCATCCAGCTTAAGCAACAATCAAATAGTTTCATTTATAATCGCTGTCATTCTTTCTTTTTTCTTTTATAGCGGCTTTGAATTCTTAGCATCGATTATTCCTTTTCCAACAGTGAGTAACATTTTTGCTCAACTAGGAATATCAAGTCATTATGCATCACTTAGCCGCGGAGTAATTGACACGAGAGATGTCGTTTATTTTCTTTCATTAACAGCATTGTTTATTTTCTTATCACGCTTTAATCTTGAAAGAAGAAAATGGTAATTAAAACAAATAAAAAAAGAAGTCTGAAAGGCCAGAGCATCACTCAACTAATTTTGTTGACAGGAATTTTATTTTTTATCAATGTAGTTGCACAATTTGTTTTTGCCAGATTTGACATGACTCAAGAAAAAAGATATTCTTTATCAGAGTCATCAAAAAATTTATCGAAGAATCTGAAGGACATTGTCTACTTAAAGATTTACCTTGATGGTGATTTACCGCCTGGTTTTCTGAAACTGCGCAATAGTTTCAAAGAAATGCTTGATGAATTTCGTTTATACTCCAATGGAAATATTGAATATGAATTTATCGACCCGAGCGCAAGCCCCACTGAGCAAGCTCGAGTTGAGTTATATAAGCAGTTAACTAAAAAAGGATTGTTTCCAACAACATTAGAAGAAAACCAAAACGGAGGTCAAAGTCAAAAATTGATTTTCCCTGGAGCAATCGTTACCTATAGAAGTAATGAAATTCCAATGCAAATTTTGAAAAGCAAAATTGGCGGAGGTAGTGACGAAATGTTGAATAACAGCATTGAAAATCTTGAATATGAAATCAGTTCTGTGTTGAGAAATATATCTGGAGAAAAGTCAACTTCCATTGCATTTTTACGCGGCCATAAAGAATTGTCAACTTCTCAAATATCAGATGCAGCCAATAGTATCAATCAATATTATTCAGTGGATACAATTGAAATTTCAGGACGATTGAATGCTCTCAAAGACTACAAACTTTTGATTATAGCAAAACCAGACACATTCATTAACGAAAAAGATAAATTTGTCATTGACCAATATATTATGAAAGGGGGACGAGTATTATGGCTAATCGATCAAATGGACATTGACATGGATTCTCTCTCAGATAAAAGCACTACGGTTGCCATTCCCAAAAATTTAAATTTGGACGACATACTTTTTCATTACGGAGTCCGTATTAATCCAGATTTGCTTCTTGACATGCAGGCTGCCCCAATTCCAATTGTTACTGGATACGTAGGTAATCAGCCTAAGCAGGAAATTTTTCCTTGGTATTATTATCCTTTACTTTCAACAGATAATAGAAATCCAATAGTACACAATTTAAATATGATTAAAACTGAGTTTGCCTCTTCTATTGACACCATTGAAACAGAAAGCGTAAAAAAAACAATTTTACTTTCAACAAGTAAATTAAGTCGAACTCAATCATCTCCTGCTCGAGTAAGTTTAAATATTTTACGTGACAAGCCAGATCAACAAATGTTTAACCAAAGAAATTTACCAGTTGCTGTTTTATTAGAAGGTAATTTCAATTCAAACTATACAAATCGAATTCCAGACGCAATTGCGAATTCGCCAGATATTAATTTTATATCAAAAAGTACTTCAACAAAAATGATTGTAGTGAGTGATGGAGATATTATATCAAGTTATATTAGTAAAAAAGGTCTAGTTTATCCACTGGGCTACGATAGATTTACTCGACAAACCTATGGCAATAAAAGTTTTATTCTGAATTGCATTGATTATTTGTGTGACAACAACGCCATTCTTGAATTACGAGCTAAAGAAATTAAAATGCGATTGTTGGATCCTGCAAAAACAGAAGATGCAACCATGATAAAATGGTTGAATCTCCTGCTACCTCCTATTCTAATTACTTTTTTCGGGATAATTTTTTCAATTCTTAGAAAAAGGAAATATTCAAATTGAATTAATTAAAATGAAAAATAATAAAATTCTAATTGTAGTTTTTATATTGTTAGGCATTTTGTCTTTGATGTTTTTATATCAAAATAAATTTAGCACTATAAAAGAAGAGTTAAAAGATTTTGCTGTCAAAGACACTGCTAACATCACCAAAATATTTTTAGCTGACAGAAATGGCAAGACTATTACTCTCACAAGAAAAGAGGATAATCAATGGTATGTAAATAATAAGCATACAGCTCGCAGAAGTAACATCCTGAATATTCTAGAAGCACTTTATAGAGTTGAAATCAGGATGCAAGTTCCCAAATCAGGCTACAATAATGTTATAAAATCATTAGCATCATCAGCAATAAAATGTGAAGTCTATTTAAATAATAGTTCTAAACCATCAAAAATAATTTACATAGGTGGACAAACGGAAGATGCTACTGGTACATTTATGATCTTGGAGAAATCCAGCGTCCCATTCATCGTTCAGATACCAGGTTTTAACGGCTATTTAACACCGAGGTTTAACCCAATTGAACAAGACTGGAAAGATCCAATTCTTTTTTCGCTTCATCCAGAAGATATTAAATCAATTGAAATAGCGTATGGTAATTTCCCGGAAAACTCTTTTAGAATTTCTAAATCAAAAATTGGTTTTGAGGTGACCGATATCAAAGGGTTGAATAAAATAAACCATGTTGACAGTATCGCTTGCGACAATTATTGGGGCATGTTCCAAACCGTTTATTATGAAGCTGAGAGTCCCATGAAAAAAGAGAAGGTTGATTCTATCATCTCTCTTCCTCCTCCGATTCGAATTAAAGTTGAGAATGAGAAATCACAAATAAGTGAACTAGATATTTACCCCGTTGCTGTTTCAAAAGCCTCTTTAGCACAACAAGATTCCCTGGGCAACCAATTAAATTTTGATGTTGATAGAGTTTATGGTTATTTAAAATCTGAAAATATTTTTACGACAATTCAACAACAGGCGATTGAAAAATTATTTAGGAGAAAATCTGATTTCGATAGGGACAGGATAATCACAAGACCAAAGCAAAAATCAAAATAAGAATTCAGAAGTAGAAAGACCCTAGCCGTTCCTTCTTGTCTTTTAGCGGAATTTCCTGCTTTTGTTGATATTTATTTTTTTTAACACAAATAATTTCTTTGGCAGTTACCTTCTAATATGTAGGTTTGTATCTCGTAAAACTTCATCAGAACGACGATCTTTCGATGCTTGTTTATTACCACATTTTAAATTAATAAAATCACAAAATGAAATTTATAGTATCAAGTACAACATTGTTGAAGCAATTACAACAAGTGAGTGGCGTTTTAAATTCGAGCAACCCTCTTCCAATACTGAACAATTTCTTATTTGTAGTTGACAAAGGCACATTAACGGTTTCAGCATCTGATCTGGAGTCAACCATGACAACAACGATTCAGCTTACTGAAGGAAAACAAGGTGGGAAGATTGCTGTTCCAGCAAAAATTCTTCTAGATACATTGAAAACATTTCCTGAGCAACCATTAACTTTTTTGATTGAAGAAAAAACGGGCGGTATAGAGATTGTATCAGATTTTGGTAAATACAAATTAACTGGATTTGATGGTGGCGAATTCCCAAGACTTCCATCAATGGAAGGTTCGAAAACATTGAACATTAGTTCCGCCATTCTTCAAAACGCAATCAATAAAACGTTGTTCGCAACTGGAAATGATGAGTTGCGCCCGGTGATGTCAGGAGTATTTTTTCAACTTAGTAAAGACAATATCACTTTCGTTGCCACAGATGCACACAAGTTAGTTCGCTACCGTAGAAATGACACAAAAGGCACTGGTGAAGGGGCTTTGATTGTTCCCAAGAAACCGTTGAACCTTTTGAAAAATATATTAGGGGAATTGAATGAAGATGTTCAAATCAGTTATACTGAAAACAATCTCTTGTTTAACTTTGGTAACTACTCATTGATTTCTCGTTTAATCGATGGAAGATATCCAAATTACGAAGCTGTTATTCCAATTGACAATCCAAATAAATTAACGATTTCTCGCTCTGCACTTTTAAATTCAGTTAGAAGAGTTTCTATATTCTCGAACAAGACAACACATCAAGTAAGGTTAAAAGTTTCTGGAAGCGAACTTCACATTAGTGCAGAAGATTTAGATTTTGCCAATGAAGCGAATGAAAGAATGTCTTGTCAATATGAAGGAGAAGATATGGAAATTGGATTCAATGCAAGATTTTTAAGCGACATGCTCAGCAATCTAGAGTTTGAAAATATTACAATTGAAATGTCAGCTCCAAACAGAGCAGGGATATTAATTCCTGCTAATAATGAAAACAAGGATGAAGATATTTTGATGTTAGTTATGCCTGTTATGTTAAACTCTTAACTGAGCACATCCCACTAAAGATTTTTATTAAAAAAATTAAGATTTGAAATTATTACCAAACCCCTCTTGTTCAGAGGGGTTTGGTATTTTATCCCAAGCAATGAGTAATTTATTTTTTGTGTGGACTATTTAATTGTGGATTCGAAGTTCGTAGTTGATTTTTCTTCTTTGTCTTTTGGTGCTTTTAAAATAATAATGAAAAGCATGGCTAAACAAAAAATGATAAAAAGTTTATTATAGATATTGAACCTTTTCATTAGGCGGCAATTTTTGCATGAATAATATTTTCAATGACAATCGGTTGACCTAACTTTTTGTAAGCATCTACCTCGTGGTGTGAACGAGAAGCTTGGTAAGCTAAAATGTTGTTTTCTGGAATAAGATAATATTCAATTTTTGCCGCTACTATATTATATCGTACTACTATCATTCCGACGTTTTTATTTCCATCATTGAAAGTAAATTGACCTTTGTGGAAAACCAGATTTTGAATTTCATGAATGCTCATATAAATGTTTTATGTATTAAGTGAAATCAAAAATACCCTCGCACATGGTGGATAATCAAAATAGTTTGGTGAAAGTTTCAGAATATTGGGAATATGTCAATTATTATGGTGTAAAAGTGATGTAAGATTGTTTTGAAAAACTAATATTTAGGGTGAATCGAAAGAACCTTGACAGAGTTTAAACGCTTTTATGTTTTCAGATTGCTATAAAAGAAAACCCCGCAGGATAAATCCAAACGGGGTTTCTCGTCTAACCAAAAAAACCTATCTTTATTTCACGACAACTTTTACATACTGTTTGTTGCCTTTCAAATTTAATTCGGCAAGGTAAATTCCGCGAGGTAAATCTGATACATTGAAAATTTCATTATTGGAACCAGCAGTAGTTAAGTGAGATCTACTCAGTACTTGTCGGCCAGTGATATCTAAAATTCTTACTTGATATTCAACATTTTTTTCTGCTTGAAAACTAAAAGTAAATTCTTCTGTTGCCGGATTCGGGTAAACTGAAACGACATCGTTGTAAATAATTTCATTCAATTCATTTACTCTGCATGGATTCACAACTATACTCAATGATCGAGCTGGGCTCATACCACAGTTATTACTTGACATCACAGACACATTTCCACTCGTCGCTCCCATGAAATCAACCGTAATTCTTGTCGATCCTTGCCCTGAAACAATTGTTGCTCCCGGTGGTACTGACCAACTATAATTTGAAGACCCATAAACAGAATCGATTTGATAATAAGCAATACTTACAGCAGGAATAGAATTACAAGCTCCGGTTGGACCTTGAATGGTTTGAGCTAACTGTGGATTTGCGAATACAACACCACAACGGGCTATGCTACTTCCGCAAGAATTATCAGCAGTCAGACACAGCGTTGCAAAATCAAATCCGGGTAAGTAATCTACAGTGATTGTATCATTACCATTATCATGAATAGTAACCAAGTTTGAATTAAAACTCCAATTATAAGATGAAGCGCCTGCTACTGAATCGATGAAATAAGTTACACCCGTCTTTTCACAAACACCATAAAATGGACCATGAATACCTCCTGGTTTCATGGGAAGAGATCTGATTTTCATTTCTCTCCTCTCACTCGAATTGCATCCACTGTTTGAAGTAATGTAAAGAGTTCCATAGGTGAAATTAGCTGGGAACGTTATATCAACTGAAGAAACGTTTGTTGTTAATGGATTTCCAGATGCCGTTGGAGATGTTATTGTACATCCTTGCGGAGCATACCATGTATAGGATGTTGCGCCGGGAACTGGAACGAATGAATAAGTGTAGGTTCCTCCTGCACAAGCACCGACAGCGGGTCCGATAACAGAACCAGGCTGAGTAGGTGCAGAATAAACACCAATAACATATTGCCCTGAAATACCACGACAATTTGATTTAGCGGCTCGTAAATATCCCCAAACAAAACCACTGTCAATCATTACTTGAATACTGTTCGTATTTTGTCCAGATATAAGTGTCATCCGAGCGGGAATAATCCAAGTGTAATCATTTGCCGTTGGGTCATTGGTAATTGAATAAGTTACAATCTGGCCAGGACACACTGTATTGATAGGACCATAAATTGTATCAGGAGCAGAAGGCCGCGATGCAACCAAATAAGTTGTCAAGCATGAAGTTATTCCTGATCCCGAGGTTAAGATCGGTGTTACGCAAATGTCACCAGGTGCTTGACCAAAATTCACCACAATTGATGGCGTTCCTTGCCCTGAAACAATACTTGCACCAACAGGGACAGACCAATTATAGGAAGTTGCGCCTGCTACAGTATCGGAAGAATAATTAATTCCAGACTGGTTTGGACAAACTCCTTCAAGTCCATGAATTCCACTAACACTTAAAACACTTACGCTTTGAAGTTGGTTGGTTACAATTTCTGCCTTAGTAATGATGCCAGTAAAGACATTTATTACAAATAATAATAAGGCTATTCTGATTTTTCTATTCGACATGGTGTATTTTATTTAATCCAACTACTTATAGCTAGTTTGATACAAAATCGTTGAATGAATTGTAGAAAAATTCTTACAACTGAAAGGTTTTGTCAAAAATTTAAATAAAAGAATGTCGAAAAACGATTTTAGATTGAGAAAAAATTCTAGAATTCAAAGTCATTCATTATAATCCGCTCGGCAGAATGTTGTGCGAAGGCAGGTGCGAAGGCTCATTCAGCCGCACGTAGGTGAATCAATTGGTTCAATACGAGTAAAAAAAATGTAAAGTCAACTGTGAGTGATTTTTTT
>JANLRG010000285.1:0-1160 GCA_031361545.1 Bacteroidota bacterium | reverse complement strand
TCAGCTTCGTTTGCTTTCAATGAAGACCAACCATTTACGCCCAACGAGAGGAGTAAAAGCAAAGCTAACCACAATGTTTTCCCTTTATTTACAGCCGTTGGTGGCACTACCACAGGCGCATTGTGTGCATCGAGCTTTTGTGCTAAATTTTCCCAATCCCGCTCATCATATGCATTTTTGGGTTCTTCACTCAATCCCTTCGAAAAAAATTTATCGAAATCTTTATCGTTCATTTTGCAATCAATTGAAAAATAATTATATTAATTTAAGTATAAATGATTCGGTATCAATAGGTTAATTGAAAATAAACAAATTGTTTAAAAAAAGTAGCGTGGTATTTAGGGTCGTTTAGGAATCCAATCAATTTCGTTAGCGTTAGTGGTCAGCATTTTTTTCAATTTCATCCGTGCTTTCGACAGGTTGGATTTGGATGCTCCCTCAGTAATATTGAGTTTTTGAGCAATTTCGGGGTGCGTAAAACCATCCACCACGAACAAGTTGAATACCGTCCGATAGGCAGGCGGTAAATACTGAACCATTTTAAAAATTTCTTCTCTGGTAAGGTTTTCGACAACTTCGGTTTCTATTTCTACGCTTTGTGCTTGAGAAATATCCTCCGTAATGGGTTGATTTTGTCTGCTCCGATAACGGTCAATCGCTGTATTAACAACCACTCTATGCAACCAACCTTTAAATGGATAATCAGGGTTATAATGGTCAATTTTAGTAAAAATCTTGAAAAAAGCATCATTCAATACTTCTTTTGCTTCATCATTCGTGGATGCATAGCGACTACAGACGGTCAGGGCATAGCCATAAAAATGCCCATACACGCGCTGTTGGCTCGTGCGCTCACCCGCTCGACAGCCTTCGAGATGCATCAGTAATTCTTTTTCTGTCATGTTGTAAGGTGATTCAATAGCCCTAAATTCAATCATTTTTAATCTTCAACGTTTTGAAATTGAACGGCTATGAATATTACTTGTTTTCTTGGTACTTAAATAGAACTACGTGAAATCATAGCTTCGCAGTTGCTTATTCGTTAAATTAAAACATTAAAGTTAAAAAAGTTAAAGAACTTAAAGCAGTTAGAACCAAATAAAAAAGCCGAAAGATTTTCAACATCTTTCGGCTATATTTTATCTCTCCAAAATTCTAAG
>JANLRG010000282.1:0-1067 GCA_031361545.1 Bacteroidota bacterium | reverse complement strand
GACCCCAATAATGTCCGGGCTATTCTGAACCGTCAAGGCGGCGGTATCAAGGCATTGATAGATACGATTCCTTCTGAAAAAATAGCCAATTTTGCTTTCCATAATAATGGTTCATCATCTACAATTGAAGGTGCCCCTGTTACTTTTACCAATAAAGCCACTGAATGGGGATTGGCTGAACCCAGTTTTAGCAATGGTTCGGCGTATGCAGATTTGGACAATGATGGAGACTTGGATTTGGTGATTAACAATGTCAATATGCCCGCCTTTGTTTATCGAAACGAAGCGAATGAATTGAAAAAAGACAACCATTATTTGACCGTTGTACTGAGGGGGGAAGGGGCTAATACTTTCGGACTCGGTACGCAAGTCACTATTTATGCCCAAGGCAAGCAGTTTTACAATGAAGTCGCGCCCATGCGCGGTTTTGAATCTACGGTGGATTCGAGGCTCGTCTTTGGCTTAGGCAATACACCACAAGTAGATTCGGTGGTCGCTATTTTCCCAAGTGGTAAAAAAGCAGTTTTAAAAAATATAACGACCAATCAAATTTTAACCATTAAGGAAAATGAGTTCTCCATTGGCAATGAGCCATGGGCGATGGGTCATGATAAAGCTTTGATTTTCAAAGAATTAAACAGTGATAATATTTTAAATTTCAAGCACATCGAACCTGAGTTTAATGCTTTTGATATTGAACGGTTGCTTTTTCAAATGCCCATTGCCGAAGGTCCAAAAATGACGAAAGGAGATGTGAACGGCGATGGCTTAGAGGATGTTTTTATCGGCAATGGAGCAGGTACAGCTTGCGAATTGTGGTTGCAACAATCCAATAATACTTTTAAAAAATCCAATGAAAATGTTTTTGAAAAAGATAAAATGTATGAATCCACCGCCGTGCTATTTTTTGACGCGGATAAAGATGGTGATTTAGATTTAATGGTCGGCGCAGGTGGTTACAATACAGATTATTTATCCGACAGATTGTATAAAAATGATGGAAAAGGCAATTTCTCCCTTGATAATAAGGCGTTTGGTTCAAAGCCTTTCCCTACCGCTTGCGCTAC
>JANLRG010000665.1:0-1292 GCA_031361545.1 Bacteroidota bacterium | reverse complement strand
CCAAAATCGAATTTGAAATTGACGGAAGCAGAAAAAAAACTGCTTGTCCAATGGGTAGAGGAAGGGGCTGAATACCAAGAGCATTGGGCATTTATTCCGCCATTTAAATATCCGCTTCCCGATGTTCAAAATAAGAATTGGGTTAAAAATCAGATTGACTATTTTATTCTTCAAAAATTAGAGGAAAAAGGCTTAAAACCCAATGTCGAAGCGACAAAAGAAGCATTAATTCGCCGTTTATCCTTTGATTTGACAGGCTTGCCGCCAATGGTTGAAGAGGTTCAAACATTTGTAAAAGATATGTCTACCGATGCTTATGAGCGTCTGGTGGATAGACTTTTAGCGACCCCTCAGTATGGCGAGCGGATGGCTTTAGAATGGCTTGATGTGGCACGATATGCCGATTCGCATGGCTATCAAGACGATGGTGTGCGCAATACTTATCCGTATCGAGATTGGGTAATTCGGGCTTTTAATCAAAATTTGCCTTTCGATCAATTCACTACATGGCAATTAGCAGGTGATTTGTTGTCCAATCCAACACGTGACCAACTAATAGCTACTTGTTTCAATCGCAATCATATGCAATCGCAAGAGGGCGGCGTGGTGGAAGAAGAATACCGTACAGAATATGTCAATGACCGTGTCGCTACTTTTGGCAAAGCCTTTTTGGGTCTGTCAACTGAATGTGCTAAATGTCATACGCATAAATATGATCCTATCGAGCATAAAGATTACTATTCATTATTTGCGTTTTTCAATCAAAACAATGAATCGGGCATTGTGCCTTATAATGGCGAAGCTACTCCAACATTGCTATTGCCAACACCGACGGCGGAAAAAAGTATGGATAGTTTGAACGCACTCATGCAACTACATCTGGCTAAAGCAACCGTTTCAGAAACCTATAAACGTGACCTTGAAAATTGGCTTTCAAATATAAAAAATAAGGATAAAGCCTTTTTGAAAACGCCCGTTGGACGAGTGCTTTATTTAGATTTTGAAAAACAAGATACTAATTTGACTGCCGATATTGTAGAACCCCCGACCAAACAAGAGTTGGAAAAACGCGCGAAAGATTTAGAAAAAACTAAGAAAGACACCACAATAAAGGTCAAAGAACCTCAAAAATAAACAGGTTATCGGAATATTGAAAAAGTTGATAAAGCACTTAAAGCAGTAAATAATACAGGAGATATTGATACAGCCTATAGATTAGTTGGAGCTTTTCAAGTCGATAATACATATTTTGAGTTATCAGACGAAAATGCAATAAATCAAAAAATAAATAC
>JANLRG010000229.1:0-14876 GCA_031361545.1 Bacteroidota bacterium | reverse complement strand
TTTGTCGATTGTCCTTAACGCAGAGGTTGACACTTTCAAAGTAATCCACTCCCCTAGTTCGGGTACAAAGAACTTTTTTGTTTGTAAATTCGGGTGGAATTTACGTTTAGTTTTCTTATTTGAGAAGGAAACACTGTTTCCAACCATCGCTTTTTTTCCTGTAAGATCGCAAATACGTGCCATTTCAATGAATTTTTAAGAGGCGCAAAGATATGTTTTTTTCTAAAAGAACAACACAATAAATTAGTTTTGTAAACAATATTCTGTTCATTATTGCTGAAGGATCAACTTTCTAAGTCCGTTTAAGGCATGAAGAGCTGTCTCGGAGATGATTCTGAGGCGATTAGTTCCTAATTGAACCTTCCAAACCAATGTTCCTTCGGGATGGGCAATGGCTATCCAAACTGTTCCAACTGGTTTTTCTTCAGATCCACCTGTTGGGCCAGCGATTCCAGAAGTGGCAATACAATAATCCGTATTGAGAATTTTTTTACCCCTCTCGGCTAACATCCTTACAACCTCTTTGCTCACGGCTCCATGTTGTTCAATAAGATTTTTATCAATATTGAGTAGCGTCCTTTTTAAAGTATTTGAGTACGGAAGAATGGAACCTTGATAGTATTCAGAGCACCCACTGATTGAAGTTATTTTATGTGCCAAAAAACCTCCAGTACAACTTTCAACAGTACTCAAAGTTTTGTGCGAATCAATGAGGAGCTTTCCGATAATTTCTTCTAGCGAATCGGATTCATAACCGAAAATAAATTCTCCCGCAATTACTTTTAATTCTTTGATGTGATTGTCCAATTCAGTGTTCAATAGAGTTTCACTTTTTCCGCTTGCTGTTAGCCTTAGCCTAAGAATACCAGATCCTGGTAAATAAGCTAACTTTATGTAAGAAGGTAAGGCTAATTCCCATTTCTCTATAAGATCAGAAAGAAATGACTCACCGATACCTTGAGTAAGGAGAGTCCGATGAAGAATTGGATCCAGTTTAAATTTCTCTTGAAAACGAGGGATGACTTCATTGACCATCAATCCTTTCATTTCATTAGGGACACCAGGCATAGAAATAAAAATGGTTTGATGATGATCCATCCACATTCCAGGGGCGGTTCCATTTTTATTTATCAAGACACTACAATTTTCCAACACCATAGCTTGAAGTTTATTAGTTTCAGTAATTTCTCTTCCGCGAGCTTTAAAAAGTTCAGTAATTATTTCAAACGATGGTGCATGAAAAATAAGTCCAACACCAAAGAACTCACAAAGAGTTTTTTTTGTAAGATCATCTTTTGTGGGACCAAGTCCGCCAGTAATAAGTACAATATCAGCTCTGCGTTGGGCTTCAGAAAAAGCTTTTAGCAAATGGTCACGATCATCGCTTACTGTGGTAATTTGCTTAACCTTTATTCCTATTTCATTTAATTTTTGCCCTAACCAAGCACTGTTTGTATCAATCACTTGACCGATAAGCAATTCATCACCAATTGTAATGATTTCAGCTAAAATCATTTTATAATTTTTATTTTGCAAAGGTAATATGAATATAGTTTGAATAGAATTTTAGACAAACTAAAATATTATTTTGGCACCCGCGTCTGTTACCTCAGTATGGAAGACATGAGGACTATAGCACTAGAAATGACTCAAAACCAAAACGACTCCATTGGTGAGATTATACAGGAAAACGGAAAAAAACTTCTTGATTTTATCCGACATAGAGTTCGTGAACCGGAAGAAGCAGAAGATATTTTTCAAGATGTAATGATTGAGCTTACGCAATCTTATAGATTGATGCAACCAATTGAAAAGATGGCAGCTTGGCTCTACAAAGTTGCCAGAAATAAGATTATAGATAATTACAGAAAGAAAAAACCTTCAAGACTTGATGACCAATTAATTTTTAGAAAGAACGATGAAAGTGAACATTTGTACTTACAAGATCTTTTGCAATCTAGTTCACAAAGTCCCGATAAGGATTTCGATCAGGCTTTAATTTTTGAAGCCATTCAGTTAGCTTTATCTGAGTTACCATCGGAACAAAGAGAAGTATTTATACAGCATGAGTTAGAAGGCAAAAGTTTTAAAGAAATGACAGAAGAGACAGGCTTATCAACTAATACATTGTTGTCGAGAAAACGTTATGCCGTATTAGCCCTAAGAAATAAGTTACAATTCCTCTACAATGAATTAATGGAGGGTAAAAAATATTAACCATGAAAAGAAATAAAAATGTTTGGATTGTAAAGATGATATTTTTTTCCTTTTTAGCAATCATCACAGTTGGTGTTGTAGTAATGTGGTTATGGAATTGGCTAGTCCCTTCATTATTCGCCGGCCCTGTAATTAATTATTATCAAGCCTTGGGATTATTTTTGTTAAGTAGAATTTTATTCAGAGGCTTCACTGGTAGTTCTCACCATGGTTGTAAAGGAAGAGGACCAGATCAATGGAAGGACAAATGGTCCAATTTGAGTGATGGGGAAAGAGAGAAATTGCGGGACCTATGGAAGAAACGTTGTGGAAGTTTTGGAGATTGCTCAGACATGAAATCAGACCAAGGAGAAATAAATGCGGAGGAGAATTTAAACAATTGACTATTTCTCTCAACTGAAAAAGATTAGTTTTATTTATGGCAACATCTTTGTAAATTTGCATAGCTAAATTCAAGAATATGTTACAGAAAATATTAATTATTGCATTCATAGCAATTCTACCTAGTTGTTCCGATGGCCAGTTAAATCTGGGCAAAATTGGACAAGACATTGACAAGACTTTAAACCAAGGAAAAGCCCCAAGCAATCAAGAAATCATTGACGGATTGAAGCAAGCACTTTCAATAGGAAGTCAAAACGCTGGAGGAAATGCATCTAAAGTTGATGGTTATTTTAAAAATCCGATTATTAAAATACCATTTCCACCAGAGGCCCAAAACATGGAGAGTAAACTGCGTTCCTTAGGCATGAATAAAGAAGTTGACGAATTTATAATGACTTTGAATAGAGCGGCTGAAGAAGCTGCTAAACAATCAGCTCCTATTTTTGTCGATGCTATTAAACAAATGACAATAACAGACGGGGTATCCATTTTGAAAGGAAATGATTCTGCTGCTACACATTATTTAAGAACGAAGACTTCCACTCCACTTCATGACAAATTCAAACCAGTAATTAATTTAGCGATTCAGAAAGTTGATGTTACTAAATATTGGAATCCATTAATTACTACTTACAATAGGATCCCTTTTGTGGACAGAATGAATCCAGATTTAGAAGAATACATTACAGGTCGAGCATTGAATGGGTTATTCGTTTTGGTTGGCCAAGAAGAAACAAAAATTCGGAAAGATCCGGCGGCTCGCGTCACCGACTTATTAAAAAAAGTTTTTGGTAATAATAAATAATATTAAAAAAAAAGGAGTGAACTTAATTGTTCTCTCCTTTTTTTTGATTTTCAAAATAGGTTTAATACCCCACAGAAACATTTTCACCACCACCTTCAACAGGTCTAATACTCATGACAGGTACTTTAGAATGATTAATTATTTGTTGAGCAGCATTTCCCATAAATATTCCAGAACCTTCTTGATCTGTCAATATAATAATTAAGTCGGCATTTATTTGAGCGGAATAATCTGCGATTGTTGTTGCAGGATTATCTGTTTTAAAAACTTTTGCTGTGTGCGCTATTTCATGTTCTTCAAGATAATCTCTTACTTGATGAATCTTTACTTCAAATTTTCGCTGCATATCAACATCAGACATTGTCATTAAACCAACAATATGTACTATAGAATTATAGTGTCGTGCAAATTCAACAGCATGCTTAACTTTTTGGCGAGAAGAAGTTGTATTGTCAATTGGCAATAAAATATTCTTAAAACCTATTTTTGAAGAATGAGATTGTACAGATATAACAGGACAAGGAGCATTCATCACCACTTTAAAAGTGTTACTTCCAACAACATGATCTTGCTCGCCACCAGAACCATGAGTTCCCATTACAATAATGTCGATGTTATTAGCTTCAGCAACTAAATTAATTTTTTTATATATTTTTCCGTTTTCAATTATGTCAACTACTTTCATACCACTATCGTGATGTAGTTTTTGAGCGAGTTCTTTTAACTTCTCATTTGCAGTAGCCTGCATTTTATTTTCGAATTCCGATTGAGATTTGCCAAAAGCTGAACTAATTGCTGAGGCAAACGAGAAGGATTCAATTACATGCAGCAAATAAATTTCAGCCTTATGCAACTTAGCCATAAACACTGCATGTTCCAATGCAAGGACAGCAGTTTCGGAAAAATCAAATGGAATTAGAATTTTTTCGATATGGAATTTTTTGCCCATACTATTTTTTTTTATGATTAATATTGAAATACAGAGACAGTATTGTCCTTCTTAACTTTAGGTCGGATAGACAGGACTGGAACTTCCGATTCATTAATTATTTTTTGTGCTGCTGAATTGATAAACATGATATCAGTCCACGTTTCTTCTTGGGTCATAATCATGATTAAGTCTGCTTTAATTTTCTTTGCATATTCAACTGTATCTTCAGAAATATCACCTCCATGGAGAAACTCTATTTGACAGGGAACATTGTGTTGTAGCACAAATTCATGTACCTGATTCATTTGTCTTTTCAGTTTATTGATTATAAACTCATCGTCAGAAGTGATGGCAGATACCAAGTTAATTGTAGATCCGAACAAGTTAGCAATTTCTATTGCTTTCGCCACCTTTTCCTTTGTTTCTTTCGTCAAATCTAATGGAAGAACAATTGTTTTGCAACCTGTTCGATGTTTTTTTCCTTTTATTGAAATAACAGGACCTGGAGCCTCGCGAATAACTCTCAATGTGTTTGAACCAATGAATTTTTTAAGTCCATGGCTTCCATTTGTACCCATAATTACAAAAGAACACTTCAATTTCTTGGCAGCTTTTTGTACTTCTTCATAAACTTTTCCAGTAACAATCAAAATATTAACAATGATACCACTTTCTTTCGCAGTTTCATCCGCCAATTTTTCCAATGCTTTTTGGATTTTCTTCTCGATTGACTTATCTTCCTTGGCAGAAAAGAACGGCAAATGAAAAGATTTCTCAATAACATTGATCAATGTTAAATCCGCTTTTGTCAAACGAGCTAAATTGTAAGATTGTTTAAGTGCGATCAGCGACTGATCAGAAAAATCAATTGGCACCAAAATATGATTTTTATTAACTCCCATAAAAAAAATTAGTTTTATATATTGTCAGCAAATTTAATCGAAACCTTAATATGAACAAAATACCAGAATCAGAACTTATACTCAATTCAGATAATAGTGTTTACCATTTGAATCTTCTTCCTCATGAAATAGGCGATACTATTATCAATGTTGGTGATCCTGATCGTGTTGCCATTGTTTCTAAATTCTTTTCTTCTATAGAAATAAAAAAACAAAAAAGAGAATTTATCACTCACACCGGAGTCTATAAAGGCAAGAGAATAACTGTTTTATCGACTGGAATCGGAACTGACAATATTGACATTGTTTACAATGAACTCGATGCCTTAGTAAATATTGATTTAGAGAAAAGGGTAATAAAAGACAATCTTACATCTTTGAACTTAATCAGAATTGGCACCTCTGGGTCACTTCAAAAAGACATTCCTGTAGATAGTTTTGTTTTTTCGAAATTTGGAGTTGGCCTCGATGGCTTATTGAATTTTTACAAACTCAAGAATGATGAGGAAGAGAATCAAATTATCAAAGCCTTCAGAATCCATTATCCTAATGAAGGAATTTTATCGTTGCCTTATATTGCAAGATGTTCTAATAAACTAGAAGAAAAATTAAGTACCGGAATGTTTAAAGGAATGACTGCTAGTTGTTCAGGCTTTTATGCACCTCAGGGAAGAATTTTGCGTTACGAATTAGCACGACCAAATTTTATTGAAACTTTACATTCATTTGAATTTTCAGGAAATAGAATTACCAATTTTGAAATGGAAACCGGAGCGATGTATGGACTTGCCAAAATTCTTGGACATCAGTGTTGTTCAATTAATGCAATTGTAGCCAACAGGATTACCAACGAACATACTCACAAAGGAGAAGAGACCATGAATGCAATGATTGAAACTGTTCTAGACAGAATCGCAAATGGGCTATGATACCTTATTAATGAATAATTGAAATTTTTCTTTTAAACGTATTGATGGAATTCAATATTTCAACCACATACGTTCCAGCTGGAAAATTTTTTGTGTTGATGGATATTTCAGAAGAACTTGTTTGTCCACCAAGAACTTTCTGATGAATTGAATTATAGATAGTATATTCAAAACCATTAAGCGTTGATTTTATGTTGACTGATTCATTGGAAGGGTTTGGATAAATATTGATATTCTCAAAATTTACAGTGGGCACTGAGGCTCCAATTGGAGCTAACGCTACACTGAGTGGAGTTAAAATTCCATTCGATAAAATCACAGTTACAGATTTATCATAGTATCCCGATTTCATAAAAGTGACAACATACGTTCCTGAATCTGCATAACCAGTTTTAAAATTTCCAAGTAAATCGGACTTACAAGAAACAGATAAGGATTGAAAAGTTACATCCACGTTAAACAAATTTGCACCTGTTAGAGAATCCACCACATTACCTTCTAAATAGCAGGCTCGGCGATAAGTTGGAGCAAAAAGATAAAACGTTCCACTATTCATATCTGTAGCAATAATACTTCCTGAGTTTGTATAGGGGTCAGCATCCCAACATAAGGAACTACCAGTCGTATAATTTCCTACTTCAATCATATTATCTGGATGATATCCATCAACTAAAGTAAGCTGGCTCCCATAAGAGGGGCAAATTAAAAAATCATTGAAGACCCTTACATTATGAACTTCGGAAGAAGAGAAATTTCCATTCAAAAAAGTATCTACAAGTGCAATGTTCCCCAAGTTTGAAACATCAAAACATGACAAGGGCGCACTCGGCCTTTCATCGGTTGCAAACAAAAAATTTCCATCATCGCTTAACCACGTATTATGATTGAAATTTGCAGGAGTTGTTTGAGTAGCTAGCAAGTTTGGTAATGCTGGGTTTGAAATATCAAAAATCGCAAATTGTGCGAGCTCACTGGCAATAATCAAATTCCCTCTCACATAAGAATCATGACAATAAGCGTGAGCGATATTACTCACATAAACAGGATTCCAAGGGTCGGATATATCCAAAATAATTACACCTCTATTCCAAGCAGTGATATTGTGCCCGTTGACAAAAACGTAGTTGCCAGAAGTTGTAATGGAATGAGCTTTATCGAGCGGGACAGGGAAAGACAAATCACCGCGATAAAATTTATTGGGTACTGAATCAGGAAGAAATCTCAAATCAATAATTTGCATTCCATTTAGTGTCCCTGTTGCATCAAGCCCTTCACTGACTGCATAAGCATAATCTCCTTGAACTTTTATTTCATGCCACAACGAACTCACACCAGGCAATTGAGTAACGATAATTGGAGTAGTTGGAACAGTGATATCAACTATTATTATTCCGTTCGCAGCACCAAGTAGCGCATATTCTTTCCCATTTAAACCATCATAATGCCAACAACCGGCAAGAGTTTGTCCTACGTTAAGAGTTGATAATAAATCTAAATTCTTTGAACCTTGAGCAAAGGCGAACAGAAAATGAAAAAAGAATAAGAGGAGCGTTCCAATGCGTTTCATAATTATTTAGTTTATAATTAATTTACCATGTGAAATTTCACTTGTACTTTCTTTAATAGAATAAAAATACATACCACTTGTCAATTTATCACGATCAACATTAATATCATTTCCAGAAAAATTTATTTTTCGTACTAAAGATCCAGTAATGTCTGTGATTTCAATTGTTTTAAAAGTATTCAAATTTCCATCTGAAAGTTTAATTTTAGTTTGCGAAGAAAACGGATTAGGAAAAGCAACGGAATTTTTCAACGAGGAAATTTGATTAACATTCACATTTAAATTGTATTGAAGAACTGCATTATTCTTTTGAGAATTATTAACCCCTTCAACATAACCGCAAACCCATAAATACGAGCCTCTAATTGCAAGTGCATTTGGAACATCATCTGTGGCATTGGGTCCATCATAGTTAGAAATCATTAGTTGCGAACCCTGTCCATCATAAAACAAAGTCAACCAATTTTGATTTGTTCTTCCGGCACTAGTGTCATTTTTCGAAACACCAGTTACGTATACATCACCTGCAGGTGTTACAATTAAATCGGAAGGAAAATCATCTTTGTGAATTGGGGAATCATAAGATGGTGGAGTGGCCCACACTGGATTTAAATTATTGTCAAATTTCATAGTAAGGAAATCAAAGTTTGTCAAAATGGGATCGGGATCCATGTCCATTTTGAAAGCCACGAAAATATTATTGGATAAATCTCTTCCAATTGCTAAAGCTTCATCAGCTCCAATTCCGCTATAACTATAAAATCCGGCTAAGAGTCCGGATGGATCAAATTTAATTACGACTGGATCTTCAGTAGAATTTCCACTGGCAGTTTGGCTATATCCACATAAGAAAATATTGTTGTTAGAATCGATAGTCATATCCACTGCCCTATCATCATTTGCAAAAGGTCCACCGTAAGTTGAAGGTGAAGCCCAAATCGGTGCACCTGAAGTGCCATTATATTTTATTGCAATAAAATCATCATCATGAACATTTTCTGTTCGACCGCAAACTATTACATCGCCATTTGAATCTAATAATATTTTAGATGGTTCATCTCTTAAATTGCCAGTCCCGTTATATCGTTGAGTCCATAATGTATTTCCATTCGCATCAAGTTTCATTGTAACAATGTCATTATTATCGATAGTATCATTAGGATCTTCGTCGCTTCGTCCAGTGAGGTATATATTGCCAACAGCATCTAAAGTGACCGACTCCACTTTATCACTTTGTTTGAAGAAATCATAAGTGCGAGTCCAAATTGTATCACATATTGAAGGACTAAATTTCACCACTAAAAAATCACTTTTTTGCCCACTAACTTTTGAGTATCCAACTGCATAAATATAACCGTTGATGGAAATGGCTAAATCATTAAATTCATCGTCATCCAATTTTACACCACTATAAAAATATTGGCAAGTGACAATTCCACCCGGATCCGTTTGAACAATTGATGCATCTCGGTTATTATCTTGTCGCACTGAATATCCTGCAGTGTAGGCGTAATTATTTGCATCAATGACGATGTTTTTCGCGTTATCATTAAAATCACCAGCTCCATTGAAGCTATCAACAATCAATTCGGTTCCAGCGTTGTCATATTTTATGACAGTGGCATCTTTTTGAGAAATATTGTTTTCTAAACTTCCTGCTACATAAACATGATTACTTCCATCCAAAATTAAATTTGCTGGAGAATCTCCTTTACCGGTATTAGAACCACTTTTGAAAGTTGTCCATTGAATCGCTCCAGTGCTGCTGTACATTAATGTCATCCAATCATTATCATCTGTTAGTCCTGGATTTTGATCGCTCTTCCCGGTGACATAAACATTTCCGCTTCCATCAACTGCTATCGATGAAGGAATATCGTATTGTAAATACACGCTTCCATTTATTTTCGCCCATTGTTGAGTGCCAGAAGAATTGTATTTTATTGTTGCAAAATCATAATTAATGTTAGCAGAATTATCGATATCAGATTCTCCCGTCACATAAATATTGCAAAGGTTATCTGTAGCGATTGCTAGTGCTCTGTCATCTTGATTTGCTGGCGCATTATAAAATTTACTCCATTGTAAAACACCAGAGTTAGTATATTTCAACGTTCTGAAATCATCATTTCCAGTTCCATTTTTACTTCTTCCAGTAATAATTACATTACCACAATTATCTAAGGCTAATGCAGCTCCACGATCATTACCATTTCCTGAATTATAAATTTGCAACCAGGACTGAGCGCCAGAAGCACCTAAATATTTTAAGGAGGCAAAATCATCATCCAAACCGTTAAACGATCTTCCTGTTACGTAAACATCTCCAAGCGAGTCAACCATCATACTAGATAGCTCGTCTTTTCCTGAAACAACACCTGCACGAGAAAATTGAGAAGACCAAATTAGTCCACCGCTATTATCAAACTTTAAAATAATATAATTGCTATTTCCAGTAGCAGTATCTGGTTGAATATTTCCTCCAATAAAAATATTTCCATTTAAATCAGATGCAATAGCAACTGGATAGTCATCTAATGAAGAGGGAGAATTCCAAGTTGTATCAAATAATTTATTCCCAGCAGCATCATACTTAATTAATAAAATATCATTTCCCAAGTTTCCATCATCAGTTACGCCAGTTATAAAAAAATTACCAGAGGCATCTATAGTTGCTGCTACGGCTTCATCCACACCACTTCCTTTTCCATTTTTCGTTCTAGTCCAAAGAGTATCGCCATTGGCATTTAATTTAACAACCAGAAAGTCGCGATAATTACCGGATCTAAAAGTATAACCTACTGCTAGAAAATTTCCACTTCCATCTGCTATAATTTGATTATACCTATCTGTATTGTCCCCTTTGCCAGAATTAAAGGATGCCCAATTCGGAGCAGTATTTTGAGCTAAAACAGAGTTGATAATTAAGACCGCTATCGCAGTAAAAACAAATTGAATTTTATACATTTAGCTATATTTTTAATTAAGTACAGTTGGGTAAAGATTATTTTAAGTGCAACAAAGATAGTCTGATATTAAATAAGTTTGCCATTAGTAAGTAAAACGTTTCAACAAGTATAATCCAGTTTTAAGGCAAAACAAATGTTTTATGAAAGGTTACGATTTCCGATCTAATAATGTACAAACAAAAAAATGTTGAAAATTGAAGAGAGAAGATGGAATCTTTTTTGAAGATGTGGTGTTAAAAAGAGGACCTATGAAAAGATTGAATCGCACAGAAGTTGACGCCTTAATTAAGTTGTTGGATGACAATGATCAGGAAATTTACTCCCATATTCAAAGTAAACTAATTGATTATGGAAAAGAAGTTATTCCCATTCTTGAGAACGCTTGGAGCAGTTCCATGGATGCGATTATGCAAGAAAGGATTGAGAACGTAATTCATAAAATTCAGTTTGATGATTTAAAACATGATTTACATGTTTGGGCGCATTCTGGCTCACATGATTTAATTAAAGGTGCAATTATATTAGCTCGATATCAATATCCTGAACTTCAAGAAGCACATATTCAAAAGCAACTTGATAAAGTAAGAAAAGATGCATGGCTTGAAATGAATGATGGATTGACTGCATTAGAGCAAGTGAAAGTGATGAATAAAATCTTTTTCGACATTCACGGTTATTCAGGCAATACCCAAAATTATCATGCGCCTCAAAATAGTTTTATCAATATTGTCCTAGAAACAAAAAAGGGAAATCCTTTAATGTTGTCAATATTATATATGGAGATTGCACGATCGGCAGGTATTCCAATTTATGGTGTGAATTTACCGGAGCATTTCATACTTTGTTACAAAGACAAAGCTATATCGACTAAAAATAATGATGATGATTCAAACATTTTATTTTATATCAACCCATTTAGCAAAGGTGACATATTTAATAAAAAAGAAATTGATAATTTTCTTCTTCAATTAAAAATTTCACGAGATAACGTTTATTATACACCATGTTCCAATACCGATATGATTCAACGATTAATTAGGAACTTAATGAACTCCTATCATAAACTTGGTTTCATGGATAAAGTAGAAGAATTGAATTTATTAATGAGAGCAGTAAATTAATTTATTTTATCCTCTCTAAATTGGATTTCATACAACTCTTTATAAAGGCCATTTCGTTTTAACAATTCTTGATGATTTCCTTCTTCAATTTTTCGCCCATGATCCATAACAATTATTTTATCAGCATTTTGAATTGTTGCAAGACGATGCGCGATCACAATGGATGTTCGATTCTTGGTAATTGTAGCTGTCGCTTTTTGAATCAACTCTTCACTTTCACTGTCAATTGAAGAAGTTGCTTCGTCCAAAATCAATATGGCAGGATTAAAAACAAATGCTCTGATAAAAGAAATCAACTGCCTTTGTCCAACAGAAAGCATCGCTCCTCTTTCCATCACGTTGAATTGATAATTGCCGGGTAGTTTCTCAATGAAGACATCAGCTCCAACAATCTGTGAAGCTTCTCTAACTTTGAAATCAGAAATTGAGGAATCCTTTAAAGTTATATTGTTTTGAATAGTATCTGAAAATAAAAAAACATCTTGAAGAACAACGGCAATTTGTTTACGAAAAGTTTCCAATTGATAGTCGCGAATATCAATTCCATCGATTGTAATTCTCCCCTTTTGAAATTCGTACATCCGACTCACCAAATTCACAATAGAAGATTTGCCAGCTCCAGTTGCGCCGATCAGCGCTAATGTTTTTCCAGCAGAAATTTCAAAGGATAAATCTTTCAAAATCCAGTTAGGTTCATTTTCATTATGAACAACATTTTCATTTTCTTCATAGGCAAACCAAACGTTTTCAAACCGTATTTCGCCTTTTATTTCGCTTATCAATGATCCTGAATTGGTAATAAATTCATTTGTATCCAAAACCTTAAAGACGCGTTCACTACTGACCATTCCCATTTGTAGGGTATTAAATTTATCGGCCAACTCGCGAATTGGTCGAAAAAGCATATTGATAAACATCATAAAAGCAATTACATTTCCAAGAGATACTTCGTGCGAAATAACTCCTCCAGAACCCCACCATACTAACAATCCAATAGAAGTGGCCGAAAGCAATTCTACTACTGGAAAAAAAATGCTGTAATACCATACAGATCTAATATTGGCGTGCATGTGTTCAGCATTTATATGTTTAAATCTTTTAAATTCTTCCTCCTGCCGATTAAAAATCTGAACAACACTCATTCCTGTAATATGTTCTTGAACAAATGTGTTTAAAGCTGCAACTTGAGTCCTGACTTCTCGAAAAGTTTTATTGATTCCATATTGAAAAATTCGAGTAGCAACAAGTAAAATAGGAATAGTTGACAAGCTAATTAAAGTAAGTCTCCAGTCTTTATAAAACATTACTCCAATAATAACAAAGAGTTGAAGTAAGTCTCCAATAATCACAATTAATCCTTCACTGAAGATATCAGCAATTGTTTCCAAATCACTAATTGTTCTGGTGACCAATGTTCCGATGGGCGTATAATCAAAATATTTTAGTCGTAGATTGGCAATATGTCTGAATAATTTTACCCTTAAATCTTTTATAACATTCTGTCCTAACCAATTCGTCAAGTAAGTATGAACATATTGAACGATTGTTTGAAACACCAACAAGCCTAACATTAAAAACATCATTTTAATCAATCCATCCTGATCTAATTTCATGATATAATGATCGATTGTATATTGAATTAAAATTGGTCGAAGCGGTGATAAAAATGCCAATAGAAAAGTCAGAGCAACGCTAAGAATAAATTTCTTTTTATAAGGAATAATGAAAGTGTAAATTCTTTTTAGAATTTGCAGATCAAAAGCTTTACCACTTATTGTTTTCTTTGCCATTAAAATACTTGAAAAGGATATTCGACATTAGTAAGGAACAAACCATGAGCCGGGACGGAGAATCCTGCCTCACTCCTATTTTTACTTTCAAGAATCATTCTAAATTCTTTCTCTGAAAGATTTTTTTCAATAACTTTAATAAAAGTTCCGACAATCGCTCTTACCATATTTCTTAAAAATCTATCGGCTGAAATGGTAAATACTAATTCAAAGTTCTCGTTGCATTCCCAGTTGCAGTTAATAATTCGACAATTATTTGTAAATGTTTGAGTATTTGTTTTACTGAAAGAAGTAAAATCGGTATAATCTTTTAGAACATTTACATATTCATTTAGTTTATCAACCGAATGAATATTTTGATTATACCAAGAATGATTTTTCAAGAATGGATTTTTAAGAGAGTGAATATGGTATTGATACGTTCTCTTGGTTGCACTAAATCGTGCATGATCGGAATTGCCAACTGGAAAAATCGAATAGATAGAAATTTCATTTGGCAGAATAGCATTTAATTTATAGACTAGTTCATCAATATCTTCAATGTATGAAAAATCAAAGTGTGCATAAAAAGACAATGCATGAACACCAGTATCTGTTCTTCCACAGCCAATCGTCTCAACGTCTTCTCGCAGTAACGTTTTTAATGCGGCGTTCAATTCACCTTGTACACTTTTTGCGTTTTTTTGTAGCTGCCATCCATGAAATGGTTTTCCATCAAATGCAAGATGAATAAAATACCTTTTCAAATCAGAGACTTCTTTCATCTTGGATATTCAATTCTCACATGATAAATGGACATCAACATTTTCTTAAAAAGTTTTTTAATTTCACTAATATCTTTCAAGGTAATAGGAGCATTATCGAACTGCTTCTGAACAATTTGATTATCGATTACAGAGTCAACTAAATTACTTATGGAATCAGCATTAGCGTTCTTCAAACTTCTGGAAGCCGCTTCAACAGAATCGGCCATCATTAAAACTGCGGTCTCTCGACTAAACGGAAGTGGTCCTTGATATCTAAACAATTCTTCATCAGGAACTTGATCAGGGAAATTTTTTAGAAAAGATTGATAAAAGTATTGTATGCGAACAGTGCCATGATGCGTACGAATAAAATCGGTAATTTGTTCAGGAATTTTATACTTTCTAGCCTTTTCAATTCCTTTAATAACATGCGATTTAATTATTTTTGCACTTTCATCGGCATAACGATTTGTTGAAAAATGTTCGAGAGAGTTTTAAAGCGGTAGCGGCGTTGA
>JANLRG010000211.1:0-1014 GCA_031361545.1 Bacteroidota bacterium | reverse complement strand
GCGACAAAGTCGATAATTTCTTCAGTGCATAAGTTAGGTTCGATAGATGAAATCCGGAATCTGCATTCACTTTTTATCTTATCTAGTTCTCTTATAAGATCAATAAAAAGTGCTTCTTTTTTAGGTTTTTCGCCTTCAATCACCTCGGTTCCATTGCCAAAATCACCGATGTTCACGCCTGTCAACACAATTTCTTTCACACCCATAGCGGCAATTTGACGAGCATTCGCCACAATACTTTCGACAGTATCTGAGCGGCTTTTACCCCGCGCCAACGGAATCGTGCAAAAAGCACATTTATAATCGCAACCGTCTTGCACTTTCAAAAATGAGCGCGTGCGGTCGCCAAAAGAGAAGGCATTATGAAAAGTATTCACCTCTCGGATTTCACCTGCCGACACCATGCCTTTGCCTTGTGCCTTCGTCAAACCATCTATATAATCTGTGATTTTAAATTTTTCTCCTGCACCTAACACCAAATCTACACCCGGTATTTCCGCTATTTCCTGTGGCTTCAATTGCGCGTAACAACCGACGACGACGACAAACGCATCTGGGTTTTGACGCAAAGCTCGCCGCACCGTTTGGCGACACTTTTGGTCGGCAAAGTCCGTGACGGAGCAAGTATTAATAACATATACATCTGCTTGATCATCAAAATTATTGATAAAGAAGCCTTTACCCTCGAAAAGCCGTTGGATGGACGATGTTTCGGAATAATTCAACTTGCAACCAAGTGTATGAAATGCGACAGATTTAGGCGTTGCCATTTTTTTGTAAAAAGTGATGAGTGAAAAGTAAAAATTAGGGCGCAAAGGTAACATATTTATTAGTGAAAAATTAGCAATTAAGACAGAATACAGCTTTTCACTCTTCGTTTTTCACTTTTCACTAACTTAGTTTTTTCAGGAGCCATTCCCGCTCGGCGAGTAATTGCGTAGCTTCAACCTCCCCCCTCAGTATAGACCGAACTTCTATCTTTTTTAAATCAATTTTCATCATTTTATCTAAAAA
>JANLRG010000193.1:0-1480 GCA_031361545.1 Bacteroidota bacterium | reverse complement strand
CGGCGTGCCTTGTTTTCAAATATCTAAAATCAACCTTTTTTAGGCTCAGATGCGCTTTGTCTTTCAAAAACGATTTTCAATATTCTTCAAATTTTGACTATTTCACTTTTTCAGCAGGCTCTAAGTAATAACTGACATTACGCAGTCCAAAAATTAGGATTTATGAAATAAAATACAGATAGAGTTTTTTAAATAAAATATCCTTAAAACAGGCTTTAAAGGCACAAACAATTACAATATGGTTTAGCATGGAAAATAAACCTTTTCGTATTGATTCATTTTAAATCATATTGAAATACTGGTAAAAGCCTTATTGCTTGTTTTATATCTCTTTTTATCAAAAAACAAGCAATTTAGATAACTGTTAAAAAAATCTAATTTCCAAATTTTTGGACTGCGTAATGTCAGTGAATAATAGTGAATGTCAACATTGATTATTCGATATTCCACAGACAAAAATTTTGGAATAAGTAGAAGATTCTAAAAATTAAAAAAAACGTATTATACTATTGAATCTATTCGTACATTTGCGGAATTATGAAAAAGGTATTATTCTATCTTAGTATTGCATTAGCAATATTTTCCCTAATTTCTCTTTGTGCTCAGGACACTGGACTTCAATCGGGTTGCAAAATAGCCGAGCATGAATATACTTTTGATTGTGGTGAATCAAATAGTGACAAGCTATTTTTTGACGCTTGCCTTGAAGACCTATACGATGATGGCTCAAATGATTCAGAAAAGAAAAAGCTTTCGTCAGTAAAAATATCGCACTCTAATACTTCTTTTAGCGCACAAATTTTTATCGACAACACCTATAAAAAAGTCTTTCCTACTCAATTTTTATTTCTTCGCAGGATTCCACTCTTTATTTTTATAAGCGTATTTAGACTCTAACACAAGAATTAAACACCGCAGGGAACATAACTTGTTTTCTCAAACTCATCTTTATTAAATATTAGGATATTTTTTTGACAAGAGAAAGATTATTAACTTTCTTAAAATACAAAACAATATGAAAAAATTATTGCTATTGATTAGCCTATGTTCTGTCGTAGGTTTTACTTCTTGTAATCAAAAAAAAGAAGAAACAAAAGAAGCGGTTAAGTTGCCCATTACCACGCCTATATTAATGGACACAATCCTCACAAAGGATTATATCGCCGAAATCCAATCTATCCAAAACATTGAGGTGCGAGCTAAGGTGAAAGGCTTTTTGGAATCCATTAAAGTTGACGAAGGGCAACGGGTGGAGTCTGGTCAAATGATGTTTACGATTCGTTCGCGAGAATATGAGGCAGAGTTAGCCAAAGCACAAGCACGAGTCAACATAACTGAGTTGGAAATGCAGAATGTGAAGACGTTGGCGGAAAAAAACATCGTTTCGCAAACAGAATTGGCATTAGCAGTTGCCAAACTCAATGAGGCAAAAGCCGAGCAAGGCATTGCAGAAACTGCCCTCACTTTTACGAAGATAACT
>JANLRG010000178.1:0-1253 GCA_031361545.1 Bacteroidota bacterium | reverse complement strand
CCTTGCGGATTCCATTTGACTTGAAAACAATAATAATTAAAGTCTTTAGGGTTAGGAATAGCGATGCTTGGAATTGTTTTTTTGTATATATCTTTAATTGAAACAATCATTTTACTAACGCCCGTAGTCGTATTTGTTATGTAAACGCCGTCCGTTTCCGCTGCGCCTATATTTTTGATTGTCAATGCTTTAGGAATGATAACACCATAGCCCACTTGGGCATATCGAGAATTTAGAAGGTTATGACTTGCCAAATATTGACCATCGGGCGATACCATAAACACCATTACAAAGCATATTTTCTTATAAAACAACAATTTATACATTGTTTTTAATTTATATTTCACTTAAATTTTTCTAATGTCTCACACACATAAATCAAAAAGCACCCCCTCAGTATCTACGCTCTTTTTACTATCTATTATAATTATTTTAGCTGCAATGTGCTTTTATCCGCTATCAAAACTGCATAATCAGGTATAGGCATTTCATTGAAAATGACTGTTTTACCCACTTTTTTATAATGATTTTTAGGGATTTCATAAATTTTACCTGTAATCAAATCTACAAAAACGGGATTATTGAAAGTGTCTTCAACTGTTATAGTTGTTGATTTAGGTGTATATGTTTCAGCAGGTCGTGCTTCGCCGCTCCACAGCGTTATCAGGCTGCCTTTATTCGCTTTGTGTTGATATTGGAAAGCATACACCGTTGCTTGATTGGTTGTTGGTTTTGCTTTTTGCAAAGCAATTTGGTCATCAAACAATGAAAAAACGTGCTGCGCTGCTTTGTAAGCCATTTTTGGTCGCTCAATGGTTTTATCAGGATTTGTTTTCAATAAACCTTTTGAGTTGATACCCACCATATGGTCACCTGCGGCATAATGTATGTCGCTGATAGTGAATAAGTTAGTAGCAATACCCCGTCCATTGTCGCCCAACATACGGCGCAAATCCCATTTGGCTTGCGTGAGTTCTGACCAATCTTCGTTTGTCATGGCGCCGACGGTTGTCCCTTTTTTTTGCGAAGGCGCACCATTTTCACCTTGCATAAAAATGACTTCGGGTTTATAGCTCCATACAATTGACCTTAGTCTTTCGATGTGCGGATAAGACAAATCGGGATTGTGCGAATAGCCATGATACGTTAAAATATCAATCAAATCGAGGGCATCATTTTGTTTGAGATGCTCCATAAAATCCCTTATAAAATCAAGTTTTGTAACGCTTGCCATGCCCAAAGCTATCAGTTTG
>JANLRG010000654.1:0-2628 GCA_031361545.1 Bacteroidota bacterium | reverse complement strand
TTTTTTTCTGTAAACAACGGTTCTGCACAGGTTTTAACAGTGGGTTCTATTGGTGTTGATCAAAGCAACTGTACGAATGGTAGTTTCGACCCTGCCATTTTACTCAGTATAACATCTGCTACGGGTACTTCGCTCTCTTACCAATGGGCTTCCAGCACTTTCACTAATGTCTATAATGCTACTACTGCCAGCCGGTGGACAAATATATCTGGACAAACAGGCTTAAATTATGACCCGCCAGCTGTGTCACAAACGACTTATTTTGTACGTTTGGTACGTTCGGGTGCAGGGGCTTGGACGCCATCCAATGTGGTGACTATTACGCTTAACGTACCAAGTTTTAATATTACAGCAAGTAGTAATAGCCCTTCTTGTAATGGAGGACCGATAAATTTGAGTGCAACTGCTAACTCTTATGGTTCTAATTTGGTAACAAACGGTGATTTTACTGCTGGAAATACGAGCTTTACTTCTGATTTTAAGAATACAATAGGGGGTGATACTACAAATGCTGTGAGTAGTTGCAATAAATATAGAATTGCCACTTTGCCAGTAACAAATTGGAGTAGCTGCCCTGATTTAGGGCATGGTAATGTTTTATTAGCCAATAATAATGGCAACCCCAATAGTAGAGCATGGATTGAAGCTGGCGTGAATGTCACTAGTGGTACGACCTATACTTTTCAAGTGGATGCCTCTTCTATCAGTTGGCAAAACTTTGCACAATTATATTTAACAGTGAATGGTGTAACTGTTTCACCTATCGTGCCATTGCAAAGTCCTTGTGGCTGGACAACTATAACAGGCACTTATACAGCAACATCAACCGGAACAGTTACATTGGCTGTCGCTAATCAGATTGGTGTATGTACGGGTGATGATTATATGTTGGATAATATCAAGTTCAGAGCCAATACGTCCGCACCCAGCGGTAGCTGGAGTTGGACGGGACCGAATAGTTTTGCTTCACCCTCTCAAAATCCATCTATTTCCAGTGCTTCACCAAGTAATGCAGGGACTTATACTGTTTCTTTTTCAGCTTTCGGTTGTACCGCAGTGTCGACTACTACAACAAGCCTAAAGCTTAATCCAACAGTAGCTGCAACCAATGGCGGTTCTTACTGTACAGGCAATACAATTGCTTTAACTGCTAATACAGTTGACCCGAACTCGACCACCGGTTCATGGAGCTGGACGGGACCAAATAGTTTCACCTCTTCTACTCGAAATCCGACTATTTTAAATGCCACAATGGCGATGGCAGGTACTTATTCTGTTATTTACGTTTCGGATAGCTGCGGTTATACAGCCAGTTCTTCAACTGCTGTTATTGTAAATTCAGCTATTGCGGTTGCAGGACCAAATCAAAGCCTTTGTGCTGGTAGTTTTACAATGGCAGCAAATGTGCCTGCACCGGGTTCTGGTGTATGGAGTTTAGTAAGTGGGACTGCTACAATAACAACTACGAATAGTGCTACGAGCACTATTACGGGTGTGCCTGTAGGTTCAAGTGCAACGTTACGGTGGACAGTGACCAACGGCATTTGTACTTCAAGCGATAATGTAATATTGACCAATGCTATGACCACGGCTAATGCAGGCTCTGATATTATTCAATGTGGGACGGGTACATTTACTATGGCGGCGAATAACCCCTCAGTAGGAACAGGGGTTTGGACAGTGGTGAGCGGTACAGCCTCTATCTTATCAACGAGTTATAATACGACGATAACGGGTGTTCCTTCTGGAACAAACGCCACACTCAGATGGACTGTTACAAATGGTTCATGTTCTTCGAGTGATGATATAATATTGACTCATAATGCGATAACGATAGCTAATGCAGGTGTTGATAAAAATCAATGTGCTAATGGTAATTTTACTATGACTGCTAACTCGCCTACAGCTGGTACAGGGGCATGGAGTTTTTTAGGTCTAAATAATGGAGCTACTATAACATCTTCTACAGTATCAACTACGACCGTTAATTCATTAAATGCTAATAAAAGTGCCACTTTAGTTTGGACAATCACTAATGGCATTTGCATTTCGAAAGATACTGTAATATTAAATAACTATCCTTTGAACTCACCGGGGTGTAATTGTGATAATATCTATTCCATTTCGGGTCCAGATTCTTTATATACAGGAGAAAACCAAATCCGTATTATGAATATGACCAATGGCACTTATACAGCGCAATTTGGTGTCAATTTGACGGTTCCTACTTACGGTATGGGTTTAGATACCACCTATAAGAGGTTTTATTATACGAGTAATAATCCAGGAAGTGATTTAAGTATATATTATTTAGATGCTTACGGTGCGAATGCTAACACAGGTGTTGGTTTGCCCGCTACATCTGAAACCTATAACAGAGGTGGTTTTAATCCTGTTGATAAGAAAATGTATTTTATCAGTAGTGGTGGCGCTGTTTGGGCATCTTATACACCAACAGCGAATGGTGCGGGCGGTACTGTAGCTGCTTTATCGCCCGTTACTTATTATCCAGCTACTGCTCCACCGATTACTCCAACCAACGGTGGTGGTGATATTGTGTTTGACTTCGATGGAAACGGTTATATTCTTACCAATTCAGGTCAATTTTATAAAGCTATTTTTAATAGC
>JANLRG010000652.1:0-1367 GCA_031361545.1 Bacteroidota bacterium | reverse complement strand
TGGTTATGAAATCTTAATCTGCTTCTACGAAAAACGAACATTTCCTAAAACTCGTTTCTTTTTATTTAAAATTACTACCCATACCCATTATGAGGGTCGTTGTAGTCCATATTATTCATTTTTGGTCAAAAAATGTGCTTTTTACTGAGGGGGTACACTCGTATATAGCCAATAAAGGGATTTTAATGTTATAAGTCATGTCAGCAGTTTTGCTATCAAATATAAAACGCTCGAACCAATTTTGTTTTTGTTTGGTAAACATAATTAAAATAGACGGTTTGTGTTTTTTAAGCGTCTGTTGCAGATTTTCGACTAATGAATAATCAAGATATAATTTAGGGATATGAAAAGCAAGTTGCTCTGATTGGTATTTGTCTATTATCCCTTTAAATACGTCTTTACTATTTGCCTCACTAAATTGATACTGGAAATGGTAAACGTCTATTTTAGCCTCTAAAGAAGCTGTAAATGCTTTGACAATGCTTAATTCTTTATCAATATTTTCAAAATCCGAAGAATATCCAACTTTAGTAATCGGTTTTATCCGATAGTTTTGGGGCACAACTATCACAGGAATAGATGATGTATTGACCAATCTAGAAGCATTTGTGCCAATGAGTTTTTTAACTACCCCTGCACCGCGTGTACTCATACAAATATAATCTACCTTCATTTTTTGAGCGTAGTTAATAATGCTGTTATCTACGTCCACTCCCATTTCAACAGCATATTCGTACTCGTTGGCTGGCATTTTAGCTTGTTTATAGATGTCTTTTAAAAACTGCCCTAATTGCTCTTTACTCCTTTCTATTTCTGTTTTGGCAAATTGAGCAGCCTTTTCACTACTCCAAATCGTGGGTATCAATAATTCAATGGCATGATAAAACACTAATTTGCAAGGCATTTGCGAAGCTAATTGAATGGCAAAACGAATACCTGCTCTTGAATTGGTTGAAAAGTCAGTGGTGACTAATATGGTTGTCTTGTTTTTCATCTTTAAATTTATTGTTAAATACAGAAGATACTGAGGGGATGATTTAAATTTTGAATACGATAAGATGAGTCCAAAGATTAAAATGGCACTCATAAAGGCAAATATCATCAAAAAAAGGTTAAAACAAGGTGACGAATATTACTCCTCGAAATGATATTGAACATTTTATACCTTATTCGCCAATGTTTTACCATCCTCAAAATCGCTGATATTTTGCAAGGTAATGGTCGCTATTTGAGACAAAGCCTCTTCGGTAAAAAAAGCTTGGTGGGCGGTGATTAGCACATTTGGGAAAGACATCAAGCGCATAATCACATCGTCTTGAATGATAGATTCTGAAAAATCACGGAAAAATAGTTTATCTTCTTGCTCA
>JANLRG010000135.1:0-2136 GCA_031361545.1 Bacteroidota bacterium | reverse complement strand
CTAAATTTAATCGACTAACTTCAATTTTTTTCCATCAATGATGCAGTATGAGCAATAGACTCTTCAATCGGAATAAAATTTATATTGACAGTTTTTTTTATTTTTTCATTTGAATAAAACCAACTTCTATTTCCATTACGGGCTGTCTCTTTCGTAATCATAGATTTTTCTCTTGCAATCAAGCTTCGAATTTTTTCCACTCGCCATCCAATTTCTGCGAGCATTGGTGTGACTAGAATTGTTGGTTTTGACATGTTCAAATTATCTGCGATGGAATTAAATACATGTCGATAAGAAACATTATCTGCGTTAATAATATATCGCTCTGCCTTTACTCCTAAATTCATTAAGAGAATAGCACAACGTGATACATCTCTATAATCCACGAAGCCCGTACTGCCACTTGTATAAAACTTCAAGCCCTTTTTCACAGTCGTAAACATTTGAGCGCTTCCTGAATTCCAATCGCCAGGTCCAATAATAATTGTAGGATTAATTATAAATGCTGAAAGTCCTTCTTCAATTCCTCTCCACACTTCTCTTTCACCACTGTATTTACTAATCGCATAATTTGAATTATCAGACGAAGTTTTCCAATGCACATTTTCATCTATCGTATGAATACCTGCAATTCTCCCGAGAGCAGCGACAGAACTAACATAACAAAAGCGTAAATCCTTTTTATCCAGACAAAGGTTGACGAGATTTGCAGTTCCTTCACCGTTCACTTTCATCATTTTTTTTCGGTCTTCCGGTCGAAAAGAAATGAAAGCAGCAGCGTGATAAATAACATCTACATTTTCGATAGCTTGCTCTAAGGAATAAATATCATTTAGATCACCAACCACCCATTCAACATTATTAATCCTTTCAGGATCATCCAAAAATATTTGCTTCACTACTTCCATTGAAGAGTTTTCTCTTTTTAATGCACGAATTTTTTGATTGATTGAAAGGTCAAATAATAATCGCGCTCCAACCAATCCTGTACCGCCAGTAACTAAAATCATGTGTCAAAGATAGGGAAAAAATGAAAATTGAGAATGGAAGAGGATTGAAAATTGAAAATTGAGAATTGACAATGGAGAACTAGCAAGGATTTAAAATTGAGAATGGAAGATGGAGAACGAGTAAGGATTTAAAATTGAGAATGGAAGATGGAGAATGAGTAAGGATTTAAAATTGAGAATGGAAGATGGAGGATGAAGGAGAATAACTGAGAATTGAGAATTGAGAATTTAGAATGTCAAATAAGTGAGAATTCAAGATGGAGAATGTTAGTATAAGATTTTTAAAAAATTACAAAAATAGTATGACTTTTAATCGGATTCGAGTCACAATAAAATGCAAAACTCTCCCTTTGAATTTTGAAGTCTAGAAAGTATCTTCACCCGATGCAAATGAAAAATTACATAGAAGAATTGCGATGGAGAGGAATGCTCCATGATATGATGCCAGGCACAGAAGAATTGCTTAATTCTGAAATGGTTACCGGCTACATCGGATTTGATCCAACTGCCGATTCTCTAGGAGTGGGTAATTTAGTTCAAGTGATGACTTTACTTCATTTTCAGAAAGCTGGTCACAAACCAATTGCACTAGTAGGTGGTGCGACAGGAATGGTGGGTGATCCTTCGGGCAAATCTTCCGAAAGAAATTTATTAGATGAAAATACACTTCAACACAATCTTGATAGCCAGAAAAAACAGTTAGAGAAATTTTTGGATTTTAATTGCGGAGAGAACTCTGCCGAAATTGTAAATAACTATGATTGGTTTAAAAACTTTACATTTTTAGAATTCATTAGAGATGTGGGAAAACATATTTCTATCAATTATATGTTAGCGAAAGATTCTGTTTCAAAGAGAATGGAAACAGGAATGTCTTTTACAGAATTTTCATATCAATTAGTTCAAGGATATGACTTTTATTATTTATGGAAGAACCACAACATCAAATTACAGATGGGCGGTTCAGATCAGTGGGGAAATATTGTGACAGGAACTGAATTAATCAGACGAAAAGAAAGTGGAGAAGCTTTTGCATTAACAACTCCACTCATTAAAAAAGCCGATGGAACAAAATTTGGAAAGACAGAAGGAGGAAATGTTTGGTTAGATTCTAAACGTACTTCAC
>JANLRG010000089.1:0-7538 GCA_031361545.1 Bacteroidota bacterium | reverse complement strand
GTATAGGCAAAATTAGAGTTCTCCTATTTAATGGAATTTAAAACTTTTATTATCAACTTCTATGAAAATAACAGCAACATTGGTTGTTTAATTTTGTTTTCTCATTAAAGCTGCCTAAAAATTTTATGAACTGAGATAATCATGTTTATAGATGGGTCGATATTGATTTTATAATTTACAAAGAGTCCAACAAACCATTTACTTCACTGGCGGTAATTTCACATCTTCTGGCACTATAAAGCAAGAAGGAAATATACCGTCTATTTCTTTTAAAAATTTCTGTGCCTCAAATCGATTGCGATAGTCTCCCACACGTACTTTGAAATTAGGTTGTGCATAAGTCATGTAAACTGATACTCCTGGATATCGCGAATTGAAATCTAATTTTAGTTCGGTCGCTTTTTGCCTGACTCCACCAAAATAAATTTGAATCCGATAACCTGGCATGGTTTGATTCGCTAAATTTTGTTTCTTCTGTTTGTCAACCAGTTCATCATATCTCGCATCGCGCGTGATGGATAGAGTAGAATCTTGATTGTAGGTCGTCGCCGATTTTTGCGCAAACACTCCGTTAGAAACAAAATAAAATCCGACGAATAAAAATAAATTTTTCATTTCAACAAATGTAGGAATTTATTTCAAAACCTTTTGCCCACAAAAAAAGCCGCCCCCTTCGAGACAGCTTTTGTGATAATTTTAATAGGTATTCTATTATTACTTATTACTTTTTACTTTTTATTTTCTAATTTTTGCCTCTGACCTCTGACCTTATTCCCTAAGCCAACGTCCTCTTCACAGCCACCTGCTCATATCCTTCAATGATATCTTTAATTTGCATATCATTAAAGTTGTTGATGCTTAATCCACACTCATAGCCCGCTGAAACTTCTTTCACATCGTCTTTGAAACGTTTTAGAGATGCTAGGTCGCCAGAATAAACAACTATTCCGTCGCGTACTACACGCACCTTTGTGCTACGGCTTACTTTTCCGTCGAGAACCATACATCCTGCAATCGTTCCTACTTTCGGAATCTTGAACACTTCTCTAATCTCTATATTTCCAACTATCTTTTCTACAAATTCAGGAGCTAACATTCCTTCCATCGCCAACTTTAATTCGTTGATTGCATTATAGATGATAGAGTAGAGGCGAATCTCAATCTCTTCTGACTCTGCTAATTTTCTTGCATTAACAGAAGGACGAACTTGGAAACCTATAATGATGGCATTCGATGCTGAGGCTAACAATACGTCTGACTCGGTAATTGCTCCTACTGATTTATGAATGATGTTGATTTGAATTTCTGGATTAGAAAGTTTCAATAGTGAATCTGCTAGTGCTTCTATAGATCCATCTACGTCACCTTTGACAATTACATTTAACTCTTTGAAATTTCCAATCGCTAAACGTCGACCAATTTCATCTAGTGTAATGTGTCGGTGTGTACGAATACCTTGCTCACGTTGTAACTGCAAACGTTTGTTCGCTATGTCACGAGCTTCACGTTCGTCTTCCATCACATTAAACAAATCACCCGCTTGTGGTGCACCGGTCATACCTAGAACCTGAGCCGGAGCTGATGGTCCTGCTTCTGTAATACGGAAACCTCTTTCGTTATACAATGCTTTAACGCGACCACTATGTCTTCCGGCAAGTAAGATGTCTCCAACTTTTAAAGTTCCACCCTGAACAAGAACTGTCATTACATAACCACGTCCTTTATCGAGCATAGATTCAATCACTGTTCCATTGGCACGACGCTCTGGATTTGCTTTCAGGTCGAGAAGTTCTGCTTCAAGCAATACTTTCTCAAGCAATGCTTCTATATTCAAACCTTTCTTCGCACTAATTTCTTGACACTGATATTTTCCGCCCCAGTCTTCCACAAGAATATTCATCTTGGAAAGTTGTTCGCGGATTCGCTCTGGGTTCGCATCGGGCTTGTCAACTTTATTGATTGCAAAAACCATCGGAACACCTGCGGCTTGTGCGTGATTGATTGCCTCAATTGTTTGTGGCATCACACTATCGTCTGCAGCAATTACAATAATAGCAACATCAGTTACTTTTGCACCACGTGCACGCATGGCAGTAAATGCTTCGTGACCGGGTGTATCTAAGAAAGTAATCTTCTTCTGATTTTCTAAGGTTACTTCATAAGCTCCGATGTGCTGAGTAATTCCTCCTGCTTCGCCAGCTATAACATTTGCTTTACGAACATAATCCAGTAAGGATGTCTTTCCATGATCTACGTGTCCCATCACTGTAACGATTGGAGACCTAGGTCGAAGATCTTCAGGTTTATCTTCCTCTGCATTGATAGTATCTTGTACATCGGCAGCTACGAATTCTACTGTGAATCCGAATTCTTCTGCTACAACTGAAAGTGTTTCTGCGTCGAGACGTTGATTGATAGAAACAAAAATTCCTAACGACATACAAGCAGAAATAATTTCAGTGACAGATTTGTCCATCATTCGTGCAAGATCATTTGCTGTTACGAATTCCGTTACCTGAATTGTTTTATTCTCTGCAGCTTCTTGTTTTTGTGCTTCTTTTTCAGTGTTCCTTTCATCACGACGAGCTTTTCGCATCTTCGATGATTTCGATTTTCCACCACCACTCAATCGTGCTAAGGTCGCCTTAATTTGATCCTGAATTTGTTTTTCAGTAAGCTCGGGCTTCGGACCAGCTGGTGTAATCGGACGATGTCCGCCAGGTTTTCCGGGTCCTTTTTGATAAGGAGGACGAGCACCTGTATTAGGTTGTCCTGGAGTTCCTGGTGGCCGACTTTTATTGTCGGCAGGAATCGGTTGTCCTTTTCGGTCGGTACGTTTTCTTTTCTTTTTGTCACCAACGGAACCTTGGCTTGATGCAACTGGTTTGCGTTTTGGTGGATCAACCGGAAGTATTATTTTACCTAATACGGTTGGCCCGCTAAGGTTTGTAAATTTCACTCTATGAAGATCATCTTTATCAACTGATGCGTCATCTGTTGAAACCGGTGTTGTTGATTCGGCAACAAGAGTTGGTTCAATAGGAGCAGCTGGTTTCTCAACATTCTTATCTTCTTTCGTAACCGGCTCTTCGGCTTTTGGAGTTTCCGCAACAACTTGCGGTTTGATCTCTTCAACTTTTGCGACTTCTGTTTTTTCCTCTGATTTTACTGTCTCAGATTTCTTTTCTTCTTCTTTGACAGGCGCTATTGCTTCTGGTGTAGAAACTTTTTCTTTAGTTTTCGCTGCAACTTTTTCTTCAGCTTCTTCATCAGATTTTTTCTTAGAAGCAGCTTTCTTTTTTGCTGTCTCCACTTCTTCTGCTGCAGCATCTTCTGCTTTAGGAGATTTCTTTTTCTTTCCGCTGTCAATGTCAATCATTCCAACCACCTTTGGTCCTTCAACTTTTTCAGCTTTCGCTTTGATGACTGTTGGTTTCTCTTTAGGAGCAGGCTCTACTTTTTTCTCCTTTACCGGTTCTTCTTTTTCTTTGGCTGAAGAGCCGACATTCTTAATCAGAATCTCTTCCGCATCGTCGTCTTTCTTTGAAGAAAGTTTTGCTTTTTCAGGGGCATCAACAACAAAAGTCGATTCTTTACGCATCTTACTTTGTGCAAGTTGCTGCGCTTCTTCTTTTGCAGATTTATCACCTTGAAATTCCTTCATCAGAAGGGCATAGGCATCTCCAGGCAGCTTTGAATTCGGGCTGTTTTCGATTTTTATTCCTTTCGTCGTCAGGAAATCCACTATGTGATCCAGACTAAGATTGAATTCCTTAATCGCTTTACTTATTCTAATCGTCTTTTCTACTTCTGCCATATTGTTTTTTTGCCCTGCAACAAATCATCTATTGATCTGTTGCAAGGTAATAAATTATTGTTTTTTGACTCTTGTTGTTTTATTCAAATTCTGAACGTAAGATGCGGACTACTTCACGAATTGTTTCTTCTTCCAAATCTGTACGTCTTACTAAATCTTCTACCGGTAGATCCAATACACTTTTAGCTGTATCGCAACCGATATTTTTTAATTCATCAATGATCCATGGTTCAATCTCATCTGCAAATTCTTCTAGATCCACATCTTCTGATTCATCATCATTGTCACGATAAACATCAATTTCATACCCAGAAAGTTTTCCGGCTAATTTTATATTGTTACCACCTTTTCCAATAGCTAGAGAAACTTGATCGGGCTTTAAGAAAACCGATGCACGTTTTTTCTCTTCGTCTAATTTGATAGAAGTAATTTTTGCAGGAGCAAGTGCTCTTGAAATGAATAGGGGAATATTATTTGTGTAATTGATTACGTCAATATTTTCATTTCGCAATTCGCGAACGATACCATGAATTCTAGACCCTTTCATACCTACACACGCTCCAACAGGATCTATTCTGTCGTCATAAGATTCAACGGCAACTTTTGCTCGCTCCCCTGGTTCACGAACAATTTTCTTGATAGTAATTAATCCGTCGAATACTTCAGGCACTTCTAGTTCAAATAATTTTTCGAGGAACAATGGAGAAGTTCGTGATAAAACAATCTTTGGAGTTGTGTTCATCATTTCTACTCTTAAAACGACTGCACGTACGGCATCGCCTTTCTTGAAAAAGTCAGAAGGTATTTGTTCGTTCTTCGGCATGATCAATTCGTTTCCATCGTCATCCATGATCAACGTTTCTTTTTTCCAAGTCTGATAAACTTCACCAGTGATAATTTCGCCAACACGATCTTTGTATTTTCTAAAAATTCCTTCTTTCTCTAATTCTTGAACGCGAGCCATCAAATTCTGACGAGCTGCTAATACAGCACGACGACCGAAATCAGAAAACTTAATACTATCAGAAACTTCTTCACCCACTTCAAAATCTGGTTCAATCTTGATTGCGACCGAATATTCAATTTGAGTATTGTCGTCTTCTACCATTCCATCTTCTACAATTAAACGATTGCGGAATGCTTCCAAATCACCTTTATCGGTGTTGATTACAATGTCGAAGTTATCTGCAGTGCCATATTTTTTACGAAGCATGTTTTTAAATACATCTTCCAAAATACTCATCATGCTCGCACGATCAATGTTTTTGAGTTCTTTAAATTCCGAGAACGCATCAACCAGTTCAGTGTGCTCGTTTTTAGTTTCTACTTTTGCCATTTGTTTCAAATGATTTTGTCGAATGAGAATATCACTCTTGTTTCTTTAATTTTGTTGAAGAGAATATTATTTAACTGTTTTTGTTTTTCTTTTTTATTACCCGTTTTGATAACAATGTCTTCGTTCAATACCAATGTCGTTTCATCAGCAGAGACTAATGTTCCTGTGTGTTTAATTCCATCAAAAGTGAGAACACTTACTTCGCGACCAATTCGTTTTTGAAATTGCTTTTGAACCAAAAGTGGTTCTTCCATTCCGGGTGAGCCTACTTCGAGTTCATGCTGTTCTAAGACATTTGTATTTTCAAAGGATTGCTGTAAATGACGATTGATTAATACACAATCTTCAATCTTCACAGCGTTGGGATGATCGATCGTAACAAGAATTTTAGAAGGCGACACTTTTACTTCTACCAGGAAGTTGTTGGTGCCTACTAATTTTTCCTCTACTAACTTAATTATTTCTTTTTGTAATTCCATTGATAGTCAATAAAAAAGGGGACTGTTGTCCCCTTCTTCCTGTTCCTTAAATCGAGGACAAATATAGAAAAATATCTCTTTGTTCTAAAAGGAAAGATGAAAAAAATACACTTTTAGTCCTTTCGATGAATTAAAAAAGGAATGAAGAGCAATCATTCTACGAAAAGTGGATTTTTTTAAGAAAAATGACTGATTTTTTCGTTGAATTGCTGACCCGGTTGCCACAAGCTGTATAGAATTTCTAGCTGCGCGGGATTTTGAAATCCTGCGTTACAAAGCTTCGGTTCTATGACCCGCTGTGGCCGACTTCTCATCCTTTTCATGTTAACCATCATTCACTAAAACAATAACAATTTGGTTTTCTGTAACTATTCTTGTCTGAAATTTTAAACGATGAGCATTTTTTAGTGGATGAAAACTCACAGCACAAAACAACGGAAGAATATTCGTCGAAGCAGGGTTGGTTTTTTAGTCGCATTTTTCTAAGCTACTTGGTCTTGTTTCTTCAGCAGAATAATATAATTTTACCTTCCTATTATTAACCCAAAACTAATCATTATGAAAAAACTGTTACTCCTTATTTTTTCCGGATTCTATTTTTCTGGTTTATACGCTCAAATAAATACCAGCTCTCTTAATTTTAATGGTACCGATGGTTATGTTGAGGTTGCCGATGCAGTCACTCTAAATCCAACTTCTGCTTTGTCCATTGAAGCTTGGATCAAGCCTGATAGCTTCGGTAGCAATCAATATTCTAATTACATCGTTGGAAAAGATGACTGGACTGTCAGCTCTGCAGGTTACTGTTTGCGTTGTGGTGCTGGCGGCGAACTCTCTTTTAATTTTAGTAATGGCGCTGGAACATGGGAGGAAGTTATTTCTGCTGCTGTTATTCCAATCGGAACATGGTCGCATGTCGCTGCTACTTTCGATGGAACAAAATTGATGATTTATATTAATGGAGTTCAAGTGGGCACTTTATCATATTCAGGTTCTATTCATTCATCAACTTATCCCGTTCGTATTGGAGCTGTTCCATTTACACTCGGTGGCACGCGACTTTTTCCCGGAAATATTGATCAGGTTGAAATTTGGAATAAAGCTCTCACGCCAAATGAAGTGAATCTAAATATGGCTTGCTCTCCTATGGGAAATGAATTAGGATTGATTGGTCTCTGGAAGTTCGAAGAAGGAGTAGGAACAACATCAACTGATTTATCACCTTTTGGAAATAATGCAACGCTTGTAAACGGAGTATCTTGGAGTACCGATGCACCAACTCTTTCATGTGCAGTTGGCATTGTTGAAAATAAGTCAAACATTGAAAACCTTTATCCGAATCCTTCTAATGGAAATTTTATAATCAACTTCAATCAATTCATCGAAACAGGTTTCGTACAAATTTATTCTGCACTAGGCGAAATTTGTTTCACCGAAAAAATTAACAATCGTTCGTATTTCGAAGTGCTTTCACCTTCTCTTTCCAGTGGAATATATTTTGTAAAAATCACAACCGATAGAAAAGAGTCTATGATGAAGATGGTAGTTAAATAAGGTCAGAGGTTAAAAGTCAAAGGTCATAAAGAAGAGTTGTAAAATGAGATTGGATAATTGAAAATAAAATTAATTCTCCGTTCTCAATTATTTTCTTGACCTATTTATAACCTTAGACCTATTTTACCTCCGACTTTTAACCTCTGAACTTTGACTTCTTACTTCACTGTTCCTCCATTTTCAACTCTCTGCACGGGCGCGACGAATGAAAGTTCGCCAGCGGCATTTTCGGCCATCAGTATCATTCCTTGAGATTCTATGCCTTTGATCTTGCGAGGCTCGAGATTGACAAGTATCATTACTTGTTGGCCAATAATTTTCTCTGGCTCGTAATGCGCCGCTATGCCACTCA
>JANLRG010000065.1:0-8351 GCA_031361545.1 Bacteroidota bacterium | reverse complement strand
TACTTCTTCGATCAAATTAAATACTGAATACATCCTTTTTGGAAAGCCAACTGAGTTTAACGGAACGATTAACATCATTCATCCAGAATTAGAATTGGTCGAAGAAGCCAAACTTACTGTAGCCTCCAGCATGCAACCAGTTTATCCGACAACTGAAAAACTGAAGTTAAAAGGCCTAGACAGTAAAGGACTTTTTCGGTTGCAAAAAAATCTTCTTCAACATTTACCTGCCAATTTGCCGGAAACAATTCCACAAAATGCAATTGATGAACTGAAACTGATTGATCGCAGAAGTGCACTTTTAGCAATTCATATTCCAAATTCTATTCAACAACAAGAAAAGGCAGAGTTGCGAATTAAATTTGAAGAACTTTTTTATTTGCAACTCCGATTGATTCAATCAAAAATGATTCGCGGAAAAAAAGTGAAGGGAATTGTTTTTGGTGAAGTTGGTGAACACTTCAATACATTTTATCACAAACATCTTCCCTTCGAGTTAACTAATGCTCAGAAAAAAGTAATTAAAGAAATTCGCGCCGATTGTGGTTCCGGAAAACAAATGAACCGATTACTGCAAGGGGATGTTGGGTCTGGGAAAACAATGGTGGCGCTCATGTGTATGCTCATTGCTATCGATAGCGGCTATCAATCTTGCTTGATGGCACCTACTGAAATTTTAGCAAATCAGCATGCAGAATCTATAGGTAAACTTTTACAAGGAATGAATATCAATGTGGCAAAGCTCTCAGGTTCTACACGTGTTGCTGCTAGAAGAAAAATTCATGAACAATTAGAATCAGGTGAAATAAATATTTTGATCGGTACTCATGCATTGATTGAAGATAAAGTACAATTTAAAAATTTAGGGTTTGTTGTAATCGATGAACAACATCGGTTCGGTGTTGAACAACGCTCTCGCTTGTGGAAAAAAAATGATCGTGAACCGCATGTGCTCGTTATGACGGCTACACCAATTCCGCGGACACTAGCAATGACGTTGTATGGTGATTTAGATGTTTCTGTAATTGATGAACTACCGCCAGGAAGGAAAAGCATTCTCACAACTCATCGCTTTGAATCAAATCGGCTGCAAGTTTGGTCGTTCCTCAAAAAAGAAATTGCTGCAGGCCGTCAAGTTTATATTGTTTATCCGCTCATTGAAGAATCAGAGAAAATTGACTTGAATAATTTAATGGCCGGATTTGAATCTATTTGTCGTGACTTCCCTTCGCCGCAATATCAGGTAAGTATTGTTCATGGTAGAATGAAATCAGCTGACAAAGAATTTGAAATGCAGCGATTCTTAAAAGGAGAAACGCAAATTATGGTCGCCACGACTGTGATTGAAGTAGGAGTGAATGTTCCGAATGCTTCTGTGATGATCATTGAAAATGCTGAACGATTCGGACTTTCACAATTGCATCAGTTGAGAGGAAGAGTCGGGCGAGGCGCAGAACAATCCTACTGCGTTTTAATAACGAGCCATAAATTAGGAGCTGATTCAAGGTTGCGTATAAAAACGATGTGCGAAACGAATGATGGTTTTAAAATTGCCGAAACGGATTTGAAGTTGCGTGGTCCAGGTGATGCCGAAGGAACGCGGCAGAGCGGATTGCTTGATTTAAAATTAGCAGATCTTTCCAAAGACGCGGCTTTAGTTCAACGCTCACGTGATATTGCTATTCTCCTTTTAAATGATGACCCCGATTTGCTTCGTCATCCTAATGTCGCTTTTGAATTGCGTGCGCTAGCTGAGAAGTCAGGACAATGGGGAAGGATTTCATAGAGTTTTTTCAGTAATTGTGTTTAAAAATAATTTAGAAAAAAGATATAAATTGAAATTTTGACCGACACAAATGAGTCAAAAAAATTATCTTTGCTGCTCAATTTTATACAATGAAAATTTCTCATAATTGGCTTAAAAATTATATTGCTCATGACCTAACTGCTGACCAGATTGATCAGATGTTAACCGCTGGTGGATTGGAAGTAGAAAGTGTCGAACCTTTTGAATCGATCAAAGGCGGATTGAAAGGTCTTGTCATTGGCGAAATTCTAACGTGCTCTAAACATCCTAATGCTGATAAATTAAGTTTGACTACTGTCAATGTTGGAAGCGAGACACCACTTCAAATTGTCTGTGGTGCATCTAATGTTGCAGCAGGACAAAAAGTAATTGTTGCCACAGTAGGAACAATGGTACATCCAGTTTCAGGGGAGGCTTTTGAAATAAAAAAGTCGAAGATAAGGGGCGAACTTTCTGAAGGAATGATTTGTGCAGAAGACGAAATCGGTCTTGGTACTTCTCATGAAGGAATTTTGGTATTGCCACAAGATGTTGTCGTCGGCACAAAGGCTCTTGATTTTTTCAGATTAGAAAATGATAGCATTTATGAAATTGGTCTAACGCCTAATCGTGCTGACGCCGCCTCTCATATCGGTGTTGCACGTGATCTTTCTGCATTAATCAATACTTCAAGAGCTATTCAAGAGAAGAAAATTATCAACGAAGCTAAAATTACTTTGCCCTCTGTTGAAAATTTTAAAGAAGGCAATCATAAACTGATTGAAGTGGTGGTTGAAGATACAATCGCTTGTCCGCGCTATAGTGGCATAACAATATCGAATGTTAAAGTTGATGAATCGCCGGATTGGCTAAAAAATAGATTGAAGTCAATTGGTGTAAATCCGATTAATAACATTGTGGACATAACTAATTTTGTTCTTCATGAATTGGGCCAGCCACTTCATGCTTTTGATGGTGATAAAATTAGTGGTAACAAAATAATTGTTCGTTCGGCAGTAGAAGGAGAAAAGTTTGTTACACTCGATAATGTTGAACGAAAATTACGGTCTGGTAATTTAATGATTTGCAATGCTGAAGAAGCGATGTGTATGGCAGGAGTTTTTGGTGGAGTTTCATCAGGAATTACAATTGACACGAAAAATGTTTTTCTGGAGAGTGCTTATTTTTCAGCAGCGAGTATCCGTAAAACTGGAAAGCAACATGGATTAAAAACTGATGCTAGCTTCCGCTATGAAAGAGGAACTGATCCGGAAATGACTGTGTATGCTTTGAAAAGAGCAGCATTATTAATTACAGAAATTTGTGGTGGAAAAATTGACTCGCCTTTAATTGATCTTTATCCAGAGAAAGTTAAATCTACTTCTTTCGAAATTAAATATTCATACATCGATTCATTTTGTGGGGAAGTGATTGACAGAAATGTTATTGCTACTATATTGACTTCGCTCGGAATAAAAATAATTTCTAATGATGCTAATTCTTTGATGGTTGATATACCAACTTTCAAAGTTGATGTGCTTCGTCCTGTAGATGTGATCGAAGAAATACTTCGTGTATATGGATATGATAGAATTCCGCTTCCTAAAAAGCAAAGTATTTCTCTTCCTGCAATTGTCGATTTTGACAGAGAGGAAATTCAAAATAAAATAGCTGACTACTTAGCCGCTCAAGGGTTCAATGAAATTTTGACGAATTCATTAACGAAAGCTTCTTATAACGAATTTGCCGGATTGTCAGAAGAAAAGTCTGTTCGTTTGTTAAACCCTTTATCTCAGGATTTAGGTGTAATGCGTCAGGATTTAATGATGAATGGTCTCGAGGCACTTCAATACAACAGAAATCGACGACAAACTGATTTGAAAGTTTTTGAATTTGGAAAAGTTTATTCTTTGAAAGAAGGCAAGTACATTGAGTCTTATTCTTTGTCATTGTTGGTCACTGGCAAAAAACAAGAGGTCTCGTGGCAGGGAAATTCATCCAATGTTGATTTCTTTTATCTGAAATCGATAGTTACAAATCTTTTAACGATAGCTGGTGTTAGAAGTTCTGAATTGGCAGTCAATGAGACAATTCATCCTGCCTTTTCATTCGGTTTGAATTATACTTCTGGAAACAAAGTAGTGTTGGAAATTGGATTACTAAAAAATACGCTGAGTAAAAAATTCGATCTTTCAGAAGTAGTAGCAGCAAACTTTAATTGGGATGTCGTGATTAAAAAGGCGAAGAAGAAGCCTGTTCAATATTTGGAAGTATCTAAATTCCCTGCTGTAAAAAGAGATTTATCGATGATGGTTGATGTTAGTACAACTTTTGCAAAAATCAAAGAAGTGGCTCATCGAACTGAAAAGAAAATTTTAAAAGAGATTAATTTGTTCGATTTATATCAAGGTGATAATATCGAAAAAGGTAAAAAGTCGATGGCTGTGAGTTTTTTGTTACAAGATGATGCCGCAACTTTAGCCGATAAACAAATTGACAAAACAATGGAGCGGTTAATGCAAGCTTTCGAAAGTGAAGTAGGAGCGACGATAAGAAAAAGTTGATTTCCTCTTTTTAGAAAACATAACCAATCATAAATCCTCCTGTCAATGTAATAGGAAGTTTTGTGCCGAAGAAAATATGGCTAAAGCAATAGCTGAAATCGTCCTCACGATTGGATGGTCCTCTGCTATTGTTTTGATAACCGACACCAGCACCGCCAAATAAATCAAGACAGATAACATTGCCAATAATGTATTGTTGTCCAAATAGGCAGTTGACGGCAATATTGGTAAAATTAATTTTTCTTCCTTTTTCTAAACTCGTATATCGCGCCGCAGTAATTTCTGGTTTTAGATAAGAACCTTTCATCGGGTTCATGTACTTCAGTCCTTTTCGAATTGTGCTGCTATTTTTTAGAAATTTAATACCGGCTTTAACGAAAAAGCCATCTGTTTGATCTATCGTTTTGTTCAATCGCCAACCAATGTAGCTACCTTTGATTTCCAAATTCATTCCGAGTTTTAATTTCTGCTCATAGCCAATTGTGAAATGGTTAAATACAGGAGCGACCAAATCTATTTTCAATGATTTCGATCGGTCTTTAATTAGGAGATCTGGATTAACATCGAATAAATTGTAAACGATCGTAAGTGATGAACCATTTTCATAAATTATTTTCTTGACCTGATTTTTTGGTATCTCCATTATATTTCCGGTTTTCATTCCATGAAATCGATACCGAATTTTATCAAATGTAATTTGGACAATCTTTACATTGAGTGAGTCGTCATTCGCTTTGATGATGATGTCTTGAGCAGTTGCTGAATCAATCGCTATTGTAAAAAAAGTAAATGCGATTAGATATTTCAGTAGTGACTTCACCGTGCAATTTGTTAATCTAAAAATTAATTCCTGTAATTGTCAAACTGCAAAGGAATACCTACATCCGATTTCTCGAGTAAAGACATTATCTCTTGTAAGTCGTCTAATTTTTTGCCCGTCACACGTACTTGTTCGTCCATTGTCGCTGGCTGAACTTTTTTACCTGAGTCCTTTATGATTTTCACAACTTTTTTTGCAGTCTCTTTATCGATACCCTGACGAACTTTAATATCTTTCTTAACCATATTTCCAGAGGCATACATTTCTTTTCCAAAGTCGAGTACTTGTGAGTCGATTCCTTGCTTGATAAATCGACTAATGAGGATTCCTTCCACGGCTTTCATCCGCATATCGTTTTCCGTTACAACACTTACGGTCATTTCTTTTTTGTCGAACTCTACTTTTGTTTTCGATTGGTTAAAATCATAACGCGTACTGATTTCTTTGATTGCTGCATTCATTGCATTATCAAATTTCTGTAGATCAACTTTACTTATTATATCAAAGGATGGCATAATCACTAATTATTTTGATAAAACATTTATCTGTATTTCAAACTAAACTACTTAGTCTATTCAACCGCAAAATCATAAAATTAAAATCATAATAGACATTTCTGTTATCATAAATAATAATTTTCAAGTCGAAATTTCTTACCCGCCTTCACCAATCTCAAGTTAAAGCTGCAATTTATGAAAATTCTTCACAATTTAGTGGATGACATTATTTGCTTCTTGTTTGTCATTTTATAAGTTCAATTCGTTGGTTAGGGAGCACTTTGTCTATATTTGAAGAATGAAAAATGCGCTAATATTTGTTTTATTTCTATTCAATTATTCATGGTCTTTTAGTCAGCGATTCGATCGTATCGATTCAATCCCTGTTACCGAAAATGGGAATGCTCTTCGTAATCCATGGGCCGGCGGTATCAATTTTCCGGCAATTAACTCGGTTGATGTTAATGGAGATGGGAAGAAAGATCTTTTCTTATTTGATAAGCACAACAATCGCATCACTGTTTTTGTAAATAATGGAAGTACAAACTATCATGATGCTTGGGACTATGCTCCTCAGTATCGCAATAAATTCCCTGTTATTCGTCAGTGGGTTTTGATGTACGATTATAATAATGACGGCAAGGAAGATTTATTTACGCTTTCACCAATTTCTGGTTCTGCCATGGCAGTTTATAGGAATGACTATACGCCGGCAACAGGTCTTCAATGGACTTTAGTAGATGATTATTTGGATGAAGCGTTTGATGTTATTCGTCAGAATGTTTTTGTAAACGGTGTTTCACTTCCCGCTCTATCCGATCTCGATGGTGATGGTGACATGGATATTTTAGGTTATAACTCTTTGCCTGATGGGAGAATTGCTTTCCATAAAAATTATTCAATGGAAGATTATGGTGTCGCCGATTCGCTCGATTTTAAATATGAAACTGGTTGTTGGGGAAATTTTTCTTTGTTGATAGGTGGTGCAAATCAAGTGGGTTGTTTTCATTGTCCATGTCGGGAACGTCGTCCAGGAACAGAGCTTGTTTTTGAAGAGCCCTCTTCAAATCAAAGTGAAGCAGCTCCATTAGATGATACAATTTCTGGAATGTATATCATCGATATTGATGGTGATGGCGATAAAGATTTGTTGGTAGGTGATGTTGCTTCCTTCAATACATTATTAATTGTTAATGATGGAACTAACGTTGCCGCAGACATGGGATCTCAAGACATTAATTTTCCTTCGTATGATGTTGCAGCCGATTTTGATGGATTCCATTATCATAACTATATCGACATTGACAATGATGGAATAAAAGATTTATTGGTCAATCCAAATTTCAATGAAAACATTCATGGGCTTTGGTTCTATAAAAACAATGGCACCAACGCTGCGCCCATTTTTGAAAATATAGAAAATTCTTTTTTGCAAAATGAAATGATTGATGTTGGAGAAAATGCTGCTCCCGTTTTAGTAGATTATGATAACGATGGTTTGCTTGATTTAGTAGTCGGTTATGATGAATTTCAAAATGGTCCGAACACTCATAAAATTGGTTTACGATATTATAAAAATGTCGGGACAAGTCTTAATCCTTCATTCGATTTAATAGATAAAGATATTGCCACAATTAGTCAGTATAATTTTGCTTCTCCTATTGTTCCAACATTTGGTGACATGGATGGTGATGGCGACAAAGATTTAATTATTGGTATTGGTGATGGCCGCCTTGCCTATTTCGTTAATACAAGTGGTGCAGGAAATCCATCAAACTTCGTGTATGACTCTTACTATTATTCCAGAATTGACATTGGAAAAATGGCGACACCTCAAATTTATGATTTGGACAATGATGGGAAGAATGACTTGTTGATTGGAGAACAAAATGGGTTTATCAATTTTTTCAAAAACACTGGTACATTTGCATTTTCTTCATTTGATAGCATTCCGACTAATGACACACTAGGTTGTATTTTATTACAAGCAACAGGCACTCCCGACGGATTTACCTGCCCATTTTTTTATGATAGCTTGGGAAGTCAACGCCTTCTCGTTACTGAAGAGACAGGGTTTATTCATAAGTATGATAGCATTACAGGAAACTTTAATGGCTGCTTTAGACAAAATGGATTAGTGAATGATACTAGCGAAAGTTCACGAATAAAATTTAATATTACTGTTAGCGGTGGTGACTTAAATGGAGATGGATTGATTGATCTTGTTATTGGTCAATCAACGGGAGGAGTAGAGGTGAGGTATCAACATAATGGTTCTATTTCTGTTCCGGAAATTTCTCAAATCAAACCTTCTCTAGAAATATTTCCCTCACCGGTTAATGCTTTGTTATATTTAAAATTCTACAATTTGAATTCCACGAGTAAATCAATTGTTCGTTTGATTAATTGCGATGGCGATGTTGTCATTGAGAAAATCATCACTGAAAGAGAAACTGAAATAGAAACATCTACTTTTACTCAGGGTATTTATTGCATACAACTTATTTCTGGAGGGAATAGTGTGAGTAGGAAAGTGATTGTCTCCCATTAAAAATTTCAATTTAGAATAAATGGTTTTATTATTTCTTTTGAAACTTTAAGGCAACAGAATTCATGCAGTATCTTAAGCCTGTTGGTTTAGGGCCATCGTTAAAAACGTGACCGAGGTGAGCACCACAATGAGA
>JANLRG010000058.1:0-1147 GCA_031361545.1 Bacteroidota bacterium | reverse complement strand
ATTACCGCACAACCCGCAACTATGCCAAACGCAGTGAAATTCCGCAACGATTCAACACAAACACGCATTTTGGTTGCCCTTACGATTGCGGTTTATGCCCTGACCATGAGCAACATTCTTGCGTAACAGTTTTGGAAGTGACTGACCGTTGCAATTTAACGTGTCCAACATGTTATGCGATGTCGTCGCCGCATTATGGACGGCATCGGACTTTGGCAGAAATTGAAAAAATGCTCGATGCGATTGTTGCTAATGAAGGAGAACCTGATGTGGTGCAAATCAGTGGCGGTGAACCTACGGTACATCCGCAGTTTTTTGAAATTTTAGATTTGGCTAAAACCAAACCCATTCGGCATTTGATGCTCAATACCAATGGCATACGCATTGCGAAAGATATTAATTTTGTAGAGCGACTCGCGACGTATATGCCCGATTTTGAAATTTATCTCCAATTCGATTCTTTTAAGCCCGAAGCCCTCAAAATACTGAGGGGTCAAGATTTGACCGATGTGCGGCGCAAAGCGATTGAACATTTGAACAAATTTAATTTGTCCACAACGCTTGTTGTTACGCTTCAAAATGGACTGAATACGGATGAAATTGGGGAAATTATTGACTATGCTTTAAAACAACCGTGCATACGTGGCGTTACTTTTCAGCCGACACAAGTGGCAGGTCGCCTTGAAAATTTCAATCCTGAAACGGATCGTTATACACTCACGCAAGTCCGCCAAGCGATTATTGACCAAACAAATTTGTTCACTGCCGCCGATATTATCCCTGTCCCTTGCAATCCTGATGCCTTGGCGATGGGCTATGCCTTGAAATTAAATGGAGACGTTTTTCCTTTGACACGCTATATTAATCCACAAGATTTGTTGGATAATTTACGTAATACCATTGTTTATGAACAAGATGAAACATTGCACAAACATCTCATTCAACTGTTTTCAACAGGCAATTCAGTGGAATGTGCAACGGAAGAATTAAAGTCTATTATGTGCTGTTTGCCACAAATCAATGCACCGAATTTGTCTTACGATAATCTATTTCGGATTATTATTATGCGTTTTATTGATGCTTATGATTTTGATGTACGTGCCATTAAAAAATCGTGTGTACATATTGTCAATAAAGATTATAAAAT
>JANLRG010000048.1:0-3838 GCA_031361545.1 Bacteroidota bacterium | reverse complement strand
ATCCGAAATCCGAAATATACTGAGGGGGGTAAATTGAATTTTAAAAAAACGATAAAATGGCGGATTACTATCCACCCGTGGGGTTTCGATTTCGCGTAACGGGTTTGGGCGGTGAGGAGACTGATATTTCTTTTCAATCTGTATCAGGGCTGAATGCACAACTTCAAACCGAATCGCTTAAAGAAGGTGGTGAAAACACCTACGAGCATAAATTGCCCTTGCGAGTGAAGTACACGGATTTGGTATTGAAGCGCGGCACTGTAGCCAAGGGCGCATCTACCCTGACCACTTGGCTCAAGGATACTTTCGATAATTTCACGTTTTCACCCCGCAATATCGAAATCCAATTGATAGGAGAAGATGATAAAGCGAAGGCTTTAATGGTGTGGAAAGTCCATCATGTTTTACCTAAAAATTGGAAGTTTGCCGACTTGAATGCCGAACGGGGGGAAGTCTTTCTGGAAACCCTTGAGCTGAGTTACAATTACTTTATTTTCGATAAACCATAAAAAAATGCCCGTTGAAATTAGAGAATTAACCATAAAAATCAATTTGGATAATGCCGAAAATCAAGGCGGCGGCGCAGCAAGTGGCGGGAATAGTGACGATGCTCAAAAAGCACTTGTAGAAGCCTGTGTTGAGAAAGTATTGGAAATTTTAAAAGAAAAAACCGATAGATAATGCCGCAGGATAATAGAGAGTTGACCCGCATAACCATCACAGCTTTTAAGGATAAAAGACTGCAAAATAAGGACTCGGAGTTTGTCATTCCGACCAATCCTGAGCAGTACACTCAAAACTATAAAGTTGAGTTGGATACATCGCGCGGGCAAGGCAATCAAGGAACAGATCTCAAATTCAAATCAACCGCACCTGAGCAGTTGAAATTGGATTTTATCCTTGATGGTACCAAAACTATTGAAGGCTACGGCTATCCAAAAATGACTGTCACACAACAGGTCAAGAAACTTTTGGAAGTGGTGTATGATATGAGCGGCGAGATTCATCAACCGCATTATCTGAAAGTACTTTGGGGAGAAAATGGTTTTACAACAAAGCCTCACGCATTTGACTGCATTTTGGGCAATCTTGACATTAATTATTTACTATTCAATCGGAATGGTGAGCCTTTGAGAGCCAAAATCAGTGCAACATTTATCAATTATATCGAACAAGAAGCTCGTGTAAGGAGAGAAAATAAAAAATCTCCCGATCTAACGCATATTCGCACAGTCAACGAGGGAGATAAATTACCCCAACTCACTTTTGATGTGTATGCTGATCAAAGTTATTATTTGAAAGTAGCCAAAACAAATGGCTTGACGTCATTCAGAAAACTCAAAGCGGGAGAAGAATTGATGTTTCCACCTATTGAGAAATGATATTTATTTGATAGTGAATTTATAAAACATTGTAAATCAATCATTAATAAAAATACTGAGGGGTGTTTTTGTTAAAATAAAAAACAAACCAAATGCCTGCAAACGCTGTCTCCAACGCTGACCGCATCATTCCGAACGACTCACAACACGACGTGACATCGTTCAATATTTTAATTGAGGGGCAGGAAATAGATACAACCGTTCAAGTAATGATGATAGTGATTACGCAAGAAGTCAATCGCATTCCCTCAGCCAAAATCATTATTCGAGATGGTGATCCCGCCACAGAAACGTTTTCTGTCAGCGAGACTTCTCAGTTTATTCCAGGTAAAAATATTGATATAAAAATAGGGCGAGATGGGCACAATGATTCAGTTTTTAAAGGCATTATCGTCAAACACAGCTTGAAGGCACGTCAAAATGGCAATTCAACTTTAACAATAGAGTGTAAAGATAAAAGTGTTCAATTAACTGTGAATCGGAAGAATCGCTATTTTGAACAGATGAAAGACAGCGACGCCATCAGCACTGTTTTAAGCAGTTTTGCAGGTAGTGTGAAATCTACTAATTTAGTCCACAAAGAGATTGTACAATATTATAGCACCGATTGGGATTTTGTCCTCTCCCGAGCAGAAGTGAACGGTTTATTACTCATAGCGGATGCCGGTAAAGTGGATGTGAAAGAACCTGATACAAGCACCCCCTCAGTAGTGACGCTCGTTTTTGGATCAAATCTGTTAGAATTTGAATCAGAAATGGACGCACGCAGTCAATGGTCAGAGGTGCAAACCCAAGCATGGGATTACACTAATCAAGCCCTTTTCGAAGCCTCTTCCTCCTCCTCAGGCAGCTTCAGTGAACACGGCAATGTCAGCGGTTCGACTTTATCAAGGGTTGTAGGTCCTGATAAATTGATGTTGCGACACACCGGTCATGTCAAAGCAGAAGAACTGAAAGCATGGGCAGATGCTACTATGGTGCGCAGCCGAATGTCAAAAATTATCGGACGCGCTAAAATCATCGGTTTATCCACCGTCAAGCCAGGCGTTTGTGTCACTTTGCAAGGCATGGGCAACCGCTTCAACGGCAAAGCCTACGTCACGGCAGTGCGGCATGAAATGAGCGAAGGCAGTTGGTTTACCCATATCCAATTTGGACTTTCACAGGAGCGAGTTGCGCAAAAACCTGATTTTTCGGAAGTGCCTGCTGCAGGTCTGATACCGCCTATTCATGGCTTGCACATAGGCGTCGTCACTCAGCTTGAAAATGACCCAGACGGCGAAGACCGTATATTAGTCACTCTGCCTTTGTTGAATAAAAATGAAAAAGGTATTTGGTCAAGAGTCTCTACGTTGGATGCGGGCAAAGAGCGCGGCTCGTTTTTCCGCCCTGAAATAGGCGATGAAGTCATCGTGGGTTTTATCAACGATGACCCGCGCCATGCTATCATTTTAGGTATGCTCAACAGCAGTGCTAAACCGGCTCCATTGCCAGCTAAGGATACCAATCATATCAAAGGTTTTGTTACGCGCAGCAAGATGAAAGTGCTTTTTGACGATGAAAAAAGCATTATTACCATCGAAACGCCTGGGAAAAATACTCTGATTATCAGCGACGATGAAAAAACAATTACCATCAAAGACCAAACCGATAATGAAATAAAAATGTCAACAGATGGCATTTCAATGAAAAGCCCTAAAGACATTAAAATTGAGGCAACCGGTAAAATCAGTATCAAAGCCTCGCAAGATGTGAGCATCGAAGGCGGCACCAATACAACTATAAAAGCCGGTGCCAATCTGACCGCTCAAGGGCAAGCTGGTGCTGAATTGAGTTCTTCGGCAATAGCCAAAGTGAAAGGTGCAACGGTGATGATTAATTGATTTAAAATTTAAAAACTGAAATATGCCTCCAGCAGCCAGAATTTTCGATATGCATGTATGTCCACTATTTAATGGACCCGTGCCTCATGTAGGCGGACCCATCATTGGCCCGGGTGCGCCGACGGTACTCATTGGAGGAATGCCTGCCGCAGTGGTAGGCGATTCTGTTACGTGCGTGGGTCCGCCCGATTCAATCGTGCAAGGGTCGGCAACTGTCATGATTGGTGGAAAACCCGCTGCCCGATTAGGCGATCCGACAGCACATGGTGGCAGCATTGTTTTAGGTTTACCAACAGTTATGATTGGGTAATATGAGTTTAAATTTTAAAAATGTTTTCTATAAAATATTAATCCTGAATATTGTTTTCAACCTATAACTCCACCATAAATGGTGGAGGCAAATTGTTAAAATGTAGTTTAGGCTTTAGCCATTCATCTATAAATGCCAAAAAATGGACGGCTAAAGCCTAAATAGGTATTAAACTTAATCCCCCACCATAAATGGTGGGTTTATAGATAACTTACTGATAATCAAATCTTTAGCAATCTATTTTAATACATTATAACCTATAC
>JANLRG010000643.1:0-1796 GCA_031361545.1 Bacteroidota bacterium | reverse complement strand
CAAGTTGCTCTAGCAATATTGACTTCATTTAGAAATGGATTTTGACGATTGTATTGAATATTCATGCAAGGGCATACTTGCTTTATTAGTTTCTTCTCAAGTTCTAAAATCTCAGCTGGTGATTTTGGATATTCAAAAAACGAAAGTCCGAGATGTGCGATCATCCATTTTGTTAAAATGTCTTCAGTTATGTCATCAAATCTATAATTAGTTATATCAATTTTTGATTCTCCTGACCCTCTTGGAATTGGTTTCAAATTCAATTCTTCTCTCAGGAATGCACCAATTACTCGCCTCAATGTGGATCTCCCGCTCTGACCAGTTTTAAAATGAGTGTCTGCGTCTCTTGATTTTTGAGATGACTCCGTTTTGCCTAAGTAGATTATCTGTCCGGATTTCAAACCGACAATGGCACCAAGAGTATCTGACTTTCCGAAATAGTGAACACCATAAATTCCCGGCTTCGCACTAAAATCTTTATGATCCGAAAACAATTTAGCTGATGAATTAAAATGTTGAATGATTTGATCCGTGCTTTTCATGTTTAATATTTAAGATAATACAAAAGTAAACGCCCCAAACAGATCAGCATAGAAATATTTTGGCTCCCATCAATGTTTTTTGGGACATACCCTAAGGTCGTACCTTTGGTACTTCCTTTGTGGTTGACCCTTGGTCGGACCTACATTTCGAACATCAGCCATAAAGAAGAAACAAACATCAAACGTCCATTTTATTACTAATCTAACGGAATTCACATTTATATTACCCTTTGCCAATTCCCTCAATTTCCGCTATATTTCGCTACTTTAGAATGAATTAACTGCACATTTTTTTGAATGGCAGGTTTTAACCACAGACATAGAATAATTAGTTCAGGAAACATTGCATGACGACATTTAAAACTATCCTTGATAAGTACAGAAAGATTTCATTTTCAGAACGTGACAAAGGCGACCGATTCGAACGGTTGATGCAGGCTTACCTAATCACCGATCCGCAATATGCCAATCGGTTTAAGCGGGTTTGGCTCTGGAATGAGTTTCCAGGGAAAAATGATCTCGGTGGTGGTGATACCGGAATTGATCTGGTGGCACTTACTGTTGAAGGTGACTATTGGGCGATCCAGTGTAAATGCTATCAGGAAAGTTCGCTCATTGATAAACCGGCTGTTGATTCTTTTCTTTCTACTTCAAGTCGTGAATTTAAAGGTGAGGATTTAAAGAAAACTAAATTTTCTCATCGACTTTGGATCTCTACTACAAACAAGTGGGGCCCGAATGCGACGGAAGCAATCAAAAATCAGAATCCTCCTGTTACCAGAATAAACTATTACAATTTACTGGAAGCTCCGGTTGATTGGGAAAAACTTGACAATGGTATCAGTGGTGAAAAATCAAGAATCACCGGAAGAGAATTAAAGCCGCATCAGGTTGTAGCTTTAAATAACGCACACGAACATTTTAAAACATCGGATCGCGGAAAGTTGATCATGGCGTGCGGAACGGGTAAGACATTCAACTCACTTCGCATTGCTGAAAATGAAACTGGCGGAAAAGGATTGATCTTATTTCTTGTTCCTTCTATTGCATTACTAGGTCAAACTTTGAGAGAGTGGTCATCTTATGCAAAAGAACCCATCAATCCGATTTGTATTTGTTCTGATCCTGAAGTAAGCAGAAATAAATCTAAGAATGAAGACGGCGATACTTCAAGTGTTGTTGATCTTGCCATGCCGGCTTCTACAAATGTGAAAGATATTATTCGTCAATTCAGTTTGATAGAGAAGAAAAAAG